>JBHHXA010000178.1:0-5131 GCA_046756805.1 Acidimicrobiia bacterium | reverse complement strand
GAGGAAGGCCTGATCTACCGCGGCAACCGCATCATCAACTGGTGCCCCCGGTGTCACACGGCCCTCTCGGACATCGAGGTCGAACACCAGGACGAGGTGGGTGAGCTGGTCCACATCCGCTACCCGTTCGTCGATGGTGACGGCTACATCGAGGTGGCGACGACGCGCGCCGAGACGATGCTCGGCGACACGGCCGTTGCTGTCCATCCCGATGATGACCGCTACCGGGATGCGGTGGGCCGCCTCGTTCGCTTGCCGCTCCTCGGGAGAGAGATCCCTGTGGTCGCCGACGATGCGGTCGATGCCGACTTCGGCACCGGCGCCGTGAAGGTGACCCCGGCGCACGATCCGCTCGACTTCGAGATCGGCGAGCGGCACGGACTCGACAAGATCGTCGTCATCGGCACCGATGCCGCGATCACCGAAGCCGGAGGCCGGTTCGCCGGTCTCGACAGGTTCGAGGCGCGCTCGGCGGTCAAGACCGCACTCGAGGCGGAGGGTGTGCTCGGTGCAGTCGAGGAGCACGACCACTCTGTCGGTCATTGCTCGCGTTGCAAGTCGGTCATCGAGCCCCTCCTCTCCCTGCAGTGGTTCGTGAAGGTGGGTCCGCTGGTCGGGCCCGCCGTCGATGCCGTTCGTGACACCCGGACCCGGTTCGTGCCGGAGCGCTGGGAGAAGAGCTACTTCCACTGGATGGAGCACCTCCGCGATTGGACGATCTCGCGCCAGCTGTGGTGGGGACACCGCATACCTGCGTTCTATTGCGCCGACTGTCCCGAGGTCATCATCGTTACCAGGGAGGCGCCTGACGCATGCCCGGGCTGCGACGGGCCCGTCACGCAGGACGAAGACGTGCTCGATACCTGGTTCTCCTCGGCGCTGTGGCCGTTCTCGACGCTGGGGTGGCCCGAGGACACCGAGGATCTCTCCCGGTTCTATCCAACCGACGTGCTCGTCACCGGGTTCGACATCATCTACTTCTGGGTGGCCCGGATGATGAAGATGGGTCTCCATTTCACCGGGAGACCACCGTTCGAGGACGTGGTCATCCACGGCCTGATCAGGACCGCGGACGGCCGCAAGATGTCCAAGAGCCTCGACAACGCTCTGGATCCGCTCGAGCTCGTCGACCGCTACGGCGCCGATTCGGTGCGGCTGACCCTCATGCAGTCGGCTGCACCCGGTCAGGACATTCCGCTCGACGAGTCGCGGGTCGATGCGGCGCGCCGATTCGGCAACAAGCTCTGGAACGCCGTCCGCTTCGCCGTCGAGCACGTTGGCCTACGGGATGTGCCTCCCGATGCCGGATACCCCGACGAGCCGGGGCCCGTCGACCGCTGGGTGCTGTCGCGGCTGGCGTCTGTCACGAGCGAATACGACGCTCTCCTCGCGGATTACCGCTTCTCCGATGCGGCGGGCCTGCTCTACAACTTCGCATGGGCTGAGGTCTTTGACTGGTACCTCGAGATGGCGAAGCCCGCACTCAAGGACGATGCCGCTGCCGCCACCACGAAGGCCACGCTCGGTGTGGTGCTTCGTGACCTGCTAAAGCTGTTTCACCCCATCGTTCCGTTCCTCACGGAGGAGCTGTGGTCCGAGCTCGTCGGGGAAGGGCTGCTCGTCACGGCCCGGTGGCCGGCGCCCCCGGAGCTTGCGGCCGTGCCCGAGGTCGACATCGTTCGAGAGCTCATCGTCGACGTGCGCAGGTTCCGCAGCGAGCACGAGTTGGGTGCGGTGACCATCCCCCTTCTTCTCGACGATCCCGGCGGGCTCGTGACGGACTGGTGGATCGAGCATCTCGACTCCCTGGCCGGCGCTGCGGCCCGTACGGCCCAGGCCCCGGCTCCCGGCACGGGGCACAGCCGCATCGGATCAGGTCCCGTGTCCGGGTTCATCCCTCTCGCGGGTCTGATCGACCCGGGCCTCGAGTGTCCCCGCATCGAGAAGGCGATCGCCGCGACGGAGCAGCTGCTCGGCCGTGCAACGGACAAGCTGGCGAACCCGCAGTTCAGGGAGCGGGCGCCTGCTGAGGTCGTTGCGATAGAGGAGGCCAAGGCGGCGGACTTCGCCTCGACCCTCGAGAAGCTTCGGTCCGAGTTGGCGGAGTTGTGCTGACCAGCAAGCGATGCAGATGACCCCCTCCCTCATCACGATCTACGAGGACGCCGTCGAGTTCCTCGATGCCCGGATCGGACACGGCATCAGGCCGGGACTCGACAGGATGCGGGCCCTGCTCGAGCTGATGACGGACCCGCAGGACACGTATCCATCGGTGCACGTTGCGGGGACGAACGGCAAGACGACGGTCGTCTGGATCGTCGAGGCCTTGCTCGAGGCGCACGGGCTCCGCACCGGCAGCTACACGTCGCCCCACCTGGAGAGGATCGAGGACCGGTTTCGCGTCTCGGGAATCACGTTCGACGAGAGCCGCCTCACCGCAGCCATCGCCGATGTCGCACCGTTCATCGAGATCTACGAGGAGCGTCACGGGGACTCCGTCACCTATTTCGAGTCGACCGTGGCCGCAGCCTTCCAGGCTTTTGCGGCGGCGGGAGTCAACGTTGCCGTCGTCGAAGTCGGCCTGGGAGGCCGTCTCGATGCCACGAACACGATCGATGGGGACGTCTCGGTGATCACGGGCATCGCTCTCGACCACACCGCGATCCTCGGCGAATCGCTGGGCGAGATCGCCGCAGAGAAGGCGGGAATACTGGGTGCCGGCGGCCGTCTCGTGACGGGGCCGCTCCTGCCGGGCGCAGAGGGTGCCGTGACGGCTCGCGTGGCCGAGACCAGTGCGAGCTGGCATCGGTTCGGGTCGGACTTCGGAATCCGGTCCGTAGCGAAGGCAGTGGGCGGATGGTCGGCCTCCATCGATGGCTTGTACGACGATTACGAGGATCTCGTCCTACCCCTCCACGGTCGGCATCAGATCGATCATCTCGCCACAGCCGTAGCGGCGACAGAGGCGTTCTTTGGCCATGGGTTGGATCTCGACTCGGTCGTAGCTGCCTTGACCTCGGTCACCGCCCCGGGCCGCATCGAGATAGCGGGGAGACGTCCGCTCGTGCTCATCGACGGCGCACACAACGTCGAGGGAATGGAGGGGCTCGCCGCCGCGCTTCGCGACGAGTTCCCCGACACGCACCGCATCCTCGTGGTCGGCCTGCGAGGGCCCAGGGACCCCGCGGAGCTGCTGCGTCCCCTGCGAGGTCTCGTCGACGAGGTCATCGCAACCGAGGCGCGCGACGCAGCGGTGGCGGCAGAGGGCGTTGCCGCTTCGGCTCGCACCGAGCTCGGTGTGCCTGCGCACGTCACCGTTCCCGTGGCCGATGCCGTTGCCGAAGCCGTCGAACGATCCGAGGACGATGGGGCCGTCGTCGTCGCCGGCTCGCTCTACGTCGCCGGGGAAGCCCGAAGCTCGCTAGGCGCCGGGTGAGCAACCGCGGCCTATCATCATCGGCCGCCAGCCCCACCCGAGCAAGGAAGACCGCGCATGTCAGTCGAGCACACGTTCGTGATGGTCAAACCGGATGGTGTCGAGCGCGGTCTCGTGGGAGACGTCGTCTCCCGTTTCGAACGCAAGGGACTCGTGCTCGAGAAGCTCAGGATGCTGACGATCGACGATGAGCTCGCACGACGCCACTACGCCGAACACGTAGACAAGCCGTTCTTCGCGGACCTCGTCGCCTTCATCACAAGAGGCCCTGTGGTTGCGATGGAATGGTCGGGCGAGGGGGCCATCGGCGTCGCCCGCACACTCATGGGTCCGACCAACCCGGCTGAAGCGCCTCCTGGGACCATCCGCGGCGACTTTGGTCTGTTCATCACGACGAACATCGTCCACGGGTCGGATGGAGCCGAAAGCGCGGCCCGCGAGCTCGCTCTCTACTTCTGAGCTCGCGCAGGGGCGCTTCGACCCTGCGGCCAGGTGCGCACGGTGTGCGCCTGGCTACACTATCGGCGTCCTCGGACGGAGTAACCCTCGATGCTCAGCCAACTGTTCTCCGTGGCCGGTCGCGACATGGCGATCGACCTCGGCACCGCCAACACGCTCGTGTTCGTGCGCGGCATGGGCATCGTCCTCAACGAGCCTTCCGTGGTGGCGATCAACACGAGGGACAACCGACCGCTCGAGGTCGGTATGGACGCAAAACGGATGATCGGGAGGACGCCTTCCTACATCCAGGCCATCCGGCCCTTGCGCAGCGGCGTGATCGCTGACTTCGACATCACCGAGAAGATGCTCCGGTACTTCATCGACAAGGTGCACACTCGCAAGTTCACCGCCCGGCCTCGCATCGTCATCTGCGTGCCGTCCGGGATCACCGCCGTCGAGCGGCGTGCGGTCGAGGAGGCCGCCTATCACGCCGGTGCTCGCAGGGCCTACACCATCGAGGAGCCCATGGCGGCGGCCATCGGCGTCGGATTGCCCGTCCACGAGCCGTCGGGGTCCATGGTGGTCGACATCGGCGGCGGAACGACGGAAGTCGCCGTCATCTCGCTCGGCGGGATCGTCGTCTCGAAGAGCATCCGCATCGGTGGAGACGAACTCGACGAGGCCGTGATCGCCTGGGTGAAGAAGGAGTACAACCTCATGCTCGGCGAACGGACCGCCGAGCAGGTGAAGATGGCGATCGGATCGGCCTGGCCGTACTCGGACGAGCCCGCCGCAGAGGTCCGGGGCCGCGACCTCATCTCCGGCCTCCCCAAGACGGTGGTCTTGTCGAGCCCCGAGATGCGAGAGGCGATCGAGGAGCCGGTGCAGGCCGTCGTCGATGCGGTCAAGCTGACGCTGGACAAGACACCCCCCGAACTGGCTGCGGACATCATGGAGCGCGGCATCGTGCTGACCGGCGGAGGCGCCCTGCTGCGGGGGCTCGATGTGCGTCTCGCACACGAGACGGGCATGCCGATCATCACCGCGGACCGGCCGCTCCAGTCTGTGGTGATGGGGTCTGGTGCGTGCCTCGAGGAGTTCGAGGTGCTGCACGTCGTGCTCCAGTCCAGCGGTCGTACCTGACGCGGCCCGGCAGGCCCTCGGGTCATGCTTCCCTCCCGTCGCTTCGAGCGCTCCACCGGGCTCTTCATCGCCCTGCTCATCACTGCGTTCCTCATCTCGACGTTTGTCGTC
>JBHHXA010000177.1:0-5132 GCA_046756805.1 Acidimicrobiia bacterium | reverse complement strand
TCGAGACGCTGTACGGCCGCTATGTACGAGCGGAGCACGATCCCATGGGCACACCCTGGACAGAGCACGTGCGGCATAGCCCACTCCCGCAGGTAATCCTTCACGTCGGTCACGATGAACCTCCGGTCTTGGTCGGTGTGTACGCCGAAAGCGCCTCCAGCAGCTCGGCGGGAGCGATGGGCTCGCCGTCGGCTCGGAGATGCTCGATGATCGGAGTCGATCCGGCTGAGGCTCGCACCTCGTGGAGCATCTGGCCGAGGTTCATCTCCGCGACGACGATGCCATCGACCCGCTCGGCCAATTCGCACACTGCCTCCGTAGGGAAGGGCCACAACGTGATGGGACGGATCATCCCGACACGAGCTCCGGCTGCCCTGGCGGAGTCGACCGCCTCGCGGGCCGCCCGCGCCACGATCCCATAGGCGAAGATCACCACGTCGGCGTCTTCGGCCCGGTAGAGCTCGACTTCCACGATGTCGTCCCTGCGCGCCTCGACCTTGCGATGCAGCCGGGAGATGAGGGCGCCGGCCGTATCGGATTCGGTCGACGGAAAGCCGCGCTCATCGTGGACGAGCCCGGTGAGGTGATAGCGATAGCCGTCGCCGAAGGCGGGCATAGGGGGGATGTCGTCGGCACCGGAGGCGAAGGGGAGAAAGTCCTCGGGTGCGACGTCGGTCCCGCGTCGATGCTCGACCTCGACCTCCTCCGGGAGAGAGACGCTCTCGCGAGTGTGCCCGATCACCTCGTCGTAGAGGACGGTGACCGGAGTCCGGAGCCGCTCGGCGAGGTTGAACGCACGGACCGTGAGATGGAAGACCTCGTCCACCGAGGCCGGAGCCAGCACGATCGCCGGATGGTCTCCGTGTGTCCCCCATCGCGCCTGCATCACGTCGCCCTGCGAGGGGGAGGTCGGCAGCCCGGTGCTGGGTCCACCCCTCATCACGTTGACGACGACGCACGGCACCTCGGTGATCGTGGCGTATCCGATGTGCTCCTGCATGAGGGAGAAGCCAGGCCCGCTGGTCGCGGTCATCGCCTTTGCCCCGCCGACCGATGCCCCGATCACCGCACCGAGGGAGGCGATCTCGTCCTCCATCTGCACGAAGGTCCCTCCGGCCTCGGGGAGCTTGCTCACCATGTATTCGGCGATTTCCGACGAAGGCGTGATGGGGTAGCCACCGAAGAACGTGCAGCCTGCAGCGAGCGCACCGAGGGCGCATGCCTCGTTTCCCTGGACCAGCCGCGACTCGCTCATCGGCTCACCCCGATCGGAACCGGGTCCGCGGTCGCACCATCGCGTCGGATGGTGATGGCGAAGTCGGGACACAGCATCTCGCACAGCCTGCACCCGGTGCAGGCATCGCCGGCGACGACGTCGACGGTGCCGCGGCCGCTGAAGGAGAAGCAGAACTCGGGGCAGACCCGGGAGCAGATGTCGCATCCCTTGCACCAGGACTCGTCGACCTCGATCGTCGCAGGGACGTAGTCGGTGCTCGGCTCGGCGACGGGGGGCCCGATGAGCGCCGCGGGCGCCGCGGCTCCAGCCTTGAACGCTGCGAGGTTCACGTCTGCGGTGCCACGCGGCACGAGATCGGCGATCACGGACTCCCAGTGGTCTCCGGGGAGATCGAGATGCGCGGCGAGCGCTCCGAGGACGACGCTGTTCGCCGCCCGGACGTTGCCCAGCTCCGTCGCAATCGCCGCGGCGTCGAGCAGATGCGCCTTCGCTTCCCGATCCCGGATGACTGCGGTGTCGATCACGGGATACGAAGACAGCCAGCCGCGCCTGTCTCGATTGGCACCGGGTGGCACGACACGCCGCACGTCTGCCACGACGGTCCCTCCCGGCCGGACGTACTGGATCCAGCGCAGAGCCTCGGCCCATTCGAAGGCCGCCATGACCTCAGCAGCGGCGAGTGGGACGAGCGGGCTCTCGACCTTTTCCCCGAACCTGATGTGGCTGAAGACCGAGCCGCCGCGCTGAGCCATCCCGTGGACCTCGCTCTGCTTGACGTCGTAGCCGCCGCGGCCGAGGACCTCGGCCACGATCATGCTGGCGAGCACGACACCCTGGCCGCCGACCCCGGCAAGCAGAAGGCTGCGGACGGCGTCAGACACTCGCCTTCGCCTTCCACTCGGGATCGACCTCGATCGCACGCGGCGGGCAGAGCTGGGCGCACAGCGTGCAACCCGTACAGGTCGAGGCGTCGATGTCGACCTTCCTGCGGCCTTCGAAGGTCTCTTCGGTCCAGACGATCGACGGGCACCCGATGGTCATGCACGCCTGGCAGGCGGTGCACTGCTCGGCGATCACCTTGAACGGATTGTCCTTGACCTTGCTCGGGGCGACGACACACGGCCTGTTGGTGATGACGACGGACGGGCCCTTGCTGGCGGTTGCGCCCTCGATGGCACGGTAGGTCGCGGAGAGGTCGTACGGATCGACGACCCTGACGTCGTCGACTCCTATCGACTTACAGAGAGCCACGAGGTCGACGGGCCGCGTCTCCGATCCCTGGAGCGTGAAACCGGTACCAGGGTGTTCTTGCCCGCCGGTCATGGCGACGGTGCCGTTGTCGAGGATGATGATCGTGACGTCCGACTTGTTGTAGACGGCCTCGATGAGACCGGGAATGCCCCCGTGGAGGAACGTCGAGTCGCCGATGGTGGCGACGACGGGTCGATCGGAGCCCTCGGATGCCGCAAGACCCACCGCCATCCCGATGCTGCTGCCCATGGCCACACAGGTATCCATGGCAGACAGCGGCTCGAGCGAGGCCAGCGTGTAGCAGCCGATATCGCCGGCCACAACGGCATCGAGGCGCTTCAGCACGAGGAACGGCGCCGTGTGCGAGCAGCCGGGACAGAGAAGCGGGGGCCGCACCACGGTGAGCGGGGGCTTCTCGACCTCGGGCCGTGGCTGCAGGACGCCCGCCGTGGCGAACCCGTCGTGCACCGCGTCGGGGCCCAACTCGCCTGCCCTCGGGAAGAACGCCTTGCCCTCGACTGCGATACCTGCGGAGAGGATCGCTTCCTCGAGGAACGGGTCCAGCTCCTCGACGACGTACAGCTTGTCCACCCCGGCCGCGAAGGACTTGATCCTGTCGATCGGGAGGGGGTGGGTCATACCGAGCTTGAGGATCCGCGCCCCTGGGAGCACTTCTCTCACGTACTGGTATGCGATCCCGGATGTCACGACGCCGATCGCGGGGTCTCCGTCTTCCTCCACCGTGAGCGGGCTGTTCTCCACGTACGTGCGCAGAGCCTCGAGACGTTCGAGAAGTACAGGACGCCGTCGCCTGGCGTACGCCGGGATCATCACGTACTTCGCCGGGTCGCGCTGGAACCCCTGAACGGGCCGCTCTTCGCGCTCCGCGATCTCCACCAGGCCGCGGTTGTGCGAGGTACGCGTCGTCGTCCGCACGAGCACAGGGGTGTCGAACTCCTCGGAGATCTCGAACGCCAGCTTGGTGAACTCCTTGGCCTCGAAGCTGGCCGAAGGCTCGAGCCGGGGCACCCCTGCGAAACGTGCGTAGACCCTCGTGTCCTGCTCGTTCTGCGAGCGGTGCATCCCCGGGTCACCGGCGCATGCGAGCACGAGACCGGCACCGACGCCCGTATACGCGGCGGTCATGAACGTGTCGGATGCCACGTTGAGGCCCACGTGCTTCATCGTGGCCAGGGTGCGGATCCCACCAAGGGAGGCACCGAGGGCGACGTCCAGCGCCACCTTCTCGTTGGGCGACCACCGCACATCGACGTTCTCCCGCTTGGCAAGCGTCTCGAGGATCTCCGTGCTGGGTGTGCCCGGGTAGCCGGCGGCAACCATGACACCGGCCTCGAAGGCGCCCTGGGCGATGGCTTCATTGCCTGACAGAAGCACGGTCGTCGGGGTATTCACGGGTAGCTCCTGTTCAGCGGATCGCAGGTTCGTCGACCAGTTGGTACATCTCGACGTCGGTGAGCACCCTCTTCGACTGCTTCGCCGCCACCATGATCCTGTCGATGACCGCGGGGTCCGACTCGAGCCCGTGGAGGATGAGCCAGGCCACGGCGTTGGCCTGCCCGCTCATCGGGCCGACGGAAATGACCTGCTTGCGGCCCAGCTCGTCGGCGGGCACGCCGCTGTAGACGCGGTTGGCGAGCCAGCTGTCTCCCGTGCGCAGCGCCTTGAGCACCGCCGCGGCGTGGACGCCCGTGCTCGTCTCGAACGCATCCTTGCCCACGATGGGGTAGTTGTGTGGGATGGGCGTGTCGGTGGCGGTGGACACGGCATTGCAGTACTCCGGGAGCCCGGCGAGATCGCACTCGTACCAGCCCAGGAGCTTGAGATTCACCAGCAGGCCCTCCATCGAGGTGTTGCCGACCCGCTCCCCGATGCCGAGCCCGCAGGCGTGCACCCGGTTGGCGCCTGCCGCGAGAGCGGCGAGGGAGTTGGCGATGCCGAGCCCTCGGTCCCGGTGGCCGTGATAGTCGATCTTGACGTCCGCGCCGGATGCAGACACGAGCTCGCGAGCGAAGGTGACCAGGGCGCGCACCCCCGGCGGCGTGGCGTGGCCGACGGTGTCCGACAGGCAGATACGCCGGGCGCCCGCCTCAATGGCCGCGGTGTACACGCTCCGCAGATCGTCGGGGTGAGCTCGTGTCGTGTCCTCGGTCACGTACATGACCTCGAGGCCCTCACCGCGGGCGAGCGTGACCGCCTCCTCGGTCATGCGGAGGAGGAAGTCGATGTCCCATCCCTCGACGAACTGGCGAATCGGGCTGGAGCCCAGAAAGACCGAGGCCTCGATGGGAACGCCCGATCGCTGCTGGGCTTCGGCAATGGGAAGGATGTCCGCCGCAACGGTGCGGCCTGCGCAGTTGGGCTCGATTTCGAGACCCGCCTCGTCGATCTCGCGGGCGAGGCCCACGACGTCGTCGAGAACAGCAGGGCCAGCCCCCGGGTAGCCGATGTCGGCGTAGCGAACGCCGATGGACGCGATGCCGTGGAGGATCTCGATCTTCTCGTCGAGGTTCGGGCTTCGCACGGACGGGCTCTGGAGCCCGTCGCGCAACGTCTCGTCGTCGATCTCGACCGGGAAATGCGGTCGCTCCGGTTCCCCGACCTCGTTCCAGTCGTGAAGAAGCGA
>JBHHXA010000176.1:0-5208 GCA_046756805.1 Acidimicrobiia bacterium | reverse complement strand
CGGCAGGACTCTCACGTGGTGGCTGGGTGCGAACTTCCTCAAGGGAGGTGTCGTGGCGGCGCGCGCGGTGACCACCGTCTCGCCGACCCACGCCGTGGAGCTGACCGAAGACGCCACATCGTTCGGTCTGGGCCAGGTCATGCGCGGCTTGCCCCAACCGATCGTCGGCATTCTCAACGGGATCGACCAGGAATCCTGGGACCCGGCGCGCGATGCATCCCTCCCGGCCCGGTTCAGCGCCCGGAGCCCACAGCGCAGGACGGCGAACCGGAGGGAGCTGTTGCGGCTGACCGGTCTCGAAGACGGCGTCCTGTTCGGAAACGTGGGCAGGATGTCGCATCAGAAGGGACTCAGCCTCGTGGAGTACTACATCGACGGCCTCGTGTCCGAAGGCTTCCGTCTCGTGCTCGTCGGCAACGGTGAGCTGGATCCGATGGTGGACGACTGGGTGGCGCGGCACCCCGACGCCATCGCACACCTTCCGTACTCGGAGCCGCTGGCGCGCCTCGTCAGCGCCGGTGCGGATGCGTATCTCATGCCGAGCGAGTTCGAGCCGAGCGGGCTGGGTCAGCTCTACGCCATGCGGTACGGGTGTCCGCCGCTCGTGTACGCCACCGGGGGTCTCGCAGACAGCGTCGTCGACATCGACGAGGACCCGGCGCGGGGTAACGGCTTTGTCTTCCGGACTTTCAACGCCGAGGACTTCACCAAGACGGTGCGTCGAGCCATGCACTACCGCACGGGCATCCCGTCCCTGTGGCGGAGCCTCCAGGTGGCGGGGATGACCGCAGACTGGTCCTGGGACGCACGAGCCGCCGAGTACGAGGCGGTGTTCGCGACAGCGGTCGCGTGATGGCCGCCGGCGTTGCCGTCAGCTCGTTGACCACACCGCTCCGGATCGCGACGGGACCGTCACCCTGCCCTCTGAGTGAGAGGCGCCCTCCGGTCCCCACAATCGGGCGGGGTCGGCGCCGAGATCCACCGTAGCTGCGGCCTGCGAGTGGGTGGCGTTGACGGTGACCACGATGTCGCCCTCCGGGTCGTGGCCACGTCTCACGACGAGTAGGTCACCGTCGGCGTGGACATCGATGGCGGGGGAGCGGAGCGCGGCGTGGCGGTGGCGCAGCGCGATGAGCTCTCGCCACGTGGCCAGCAGCGAGCCGTCCCACCTGGTTTCGTCCCAGGGAAAGGCCCTGCGATTGTCCGGGTCGAACCCACCCTCCATCCCGATCTCCGTCCCGTAGTAGAGACACGGCGCACCGGGCAGGGTCATGAGCAGGAGCGCCGCCAGCCCGAGTGACCCGCCGTCGTGGCGCAAGATGGATGCGACCCTTGCGGTGTCGTGCGAGTCGAGGAGAACGAGGTGCGCGGTGGTGGTCTGCGGTGCGTAGGTGTCGGTGAGATGGCGGATCCGCCCCGCCATCCAGTCCGCATCGGCGTGCCCCGTGAACGAGTACGCAGGGTTCGACAGCTCCAGGCCGCCGTCGACGTCGCCTCCAGCCGCGTAGGCGATGATGGCCGTGCCGAGCTGGTAGTGCATCACCGCATCGATCCGGGAGCCGATCCACCCCGGGGCGTCGTCCCAAAGCTCCCCCACGATGTACGCGTTCGGGTTGATCGCTCTGACCCTGGTGCGGAACTCCTCCCAGAAGCCGTCGGTCCTGATCTCCTGCGGGACGTCGAGCCGCCACCCGTCGGCACCGAGACGGATCCAGTGTTCGGCGACCGACATCAGGAACTCCCGGGCCTCCGGGTTCTCGGTATTGAACTTGGGCAGGGCGTGGAGGTTCCACCACGCTTCGTAGGACGGCGGTTCGTCTTCTGAGTAGGGGCGGATCGGGTAGCCGTGAATGTGGAACCAGTCCCGCCACGGTGACCGGTCGTGGTTCTCGGCGATGTCGGAGAACTGGAAGAAGCCGCGGCTCGCGTGATTGAAGACTCCGTCGAGCACCACTTTGATGCCCCGTTCGTGGCAGGCGTCGAGCATCCGGCGAAACGCGGCGTTTCCACCGAGTAAGGGATCGACCGTGAAGTAGTCGTGGGTGTGATAGCGATGGTTCGAGGCGCTTCGGAAGATCGGGTTGAGGTACAGCGCCGTGATTCCCAGGTCGTTGAGATGGTCGAGATGCTCGACGATGCCTGCCAGATCGCCCCCCTTGTAGCCGTGGCTCGTCGGGGGGTCGTCCCACGGCTCGAGGTTCGGAGGCTTTGCGACCTCAGCCGATGCAGCAAAGCGGTCGGGAAAGATCTGATAGAACACGGCGTCTTTTGCCCACCCTGGCGGGGCGTGGAAGGCGTTTGAGGGCTGCGGGTGATTGGTCTCGCACTCGTCGCACGGATGGCGGTAGGCCCCGCGTCCGAGAACGGGACGAGGTCCCGTTCCTATCCCGGTTCCGGTTCCTTCACCAGAAGAGCCAGGTCGAGGGTCTCCATCATGGGGCGGAGCCATGCGACGGCCTCCTCTCCCGGGTCGTTCGTGTCCGCGTTTGCGACGCGCAGGGTTTCGTTGCGGAGGCTACCTGCGACCTCATCGAACCCTGCGGCCGAGCCGTGGCCGTCCGGCGGAGAGCTTGGGTCGGTGCTGCCGAAGCTCCGCCCATGCCGACTCATTGTTTGGTCGTGATATCTTCGTCGCATGAGCGACAAGGGCATCGTGGAAGAGTTGGTGTCGATCCCGATCCCAAGCTGCGCAGCCGGTTAGGAACCGCGGTTCCGCCTGGTCAGGAGCCGGTGAGCAGGGCGTAGGCCGCGGCGCGGGTGTCCGGTGCCGGGTCGTCGTGAGCGATGTGCTCCACCGCCGCAAGCGCACCGTCCGGCCAGTCCGATCTGCTCCACGCGCCCAGCACGTCGATGGCGGCGGCTCTGATCGACGGCGTCTCGTGGCCGAGGCCGGCGAGCACGACCTCGCCGCCGATCCCCGAGAAACGGTCGAGCCCGGCGAGCAGGGAGGCGAGCAGGTCGCGCACCGCACCGGGCCCGGTCCCTTCATCGCGCGTAGTGAGCGCTCGAGAGGCGAGAGCTGCGAGCCGTCGCGCACCGAGCGTGTCCGTCTGTTCGAACGCCCGATCCCAAGAGGTGCCGTGAGGATTCCCTTCGATGCGTGCCAGGTGGAACCCGAAGGTGTCCACTCCGTGGACCTTTGCGATGCCATCCGCCCTTGCAAATGCCTCGTCGTCTGCCGTGTCGAGCGCGCTCTCGATGACGGCGCTCCACCGGGGCTTGGCGAGGATCTCGTCGCACGTGGCGGCCAGACGGTGTCGTGCGCTCTCCTCCATGGGCGAAGGGGTGCGTCGCAGGATCGAGGCCACCGCCTGGAGGGCGGCGAGATCGTCGAGGTTCGAGGCGCGGGTGCGCATGTGGGCGAGGTAGGGCTGGATGGCGTCGACTTCGTCCCGGACCACAGGCTCCTCTCCTGCGGCGCCGGCGGCAAGGGCAGTGAAGATGCTCCCCGCAGCGGTCAGAAGGACCCGGTCCACCGCGGTCGTATCCAGCTCGTTTGCCAGCGATCCCGTGGTCGCGAGCAGTGCCGCGGTCTCGGCGTCGAGCGGCAGGTCGGTGCCGCTGAGGCCTTCGCAGAGGATCCACCTCCGCACCTCCGCGTCCTTGGTGCCGGCAAGAGCCTCGATGCACCGGATACGACCGGCGCCGCGTACCGTCTTCGCGAGCTTCCACACCTCCAGATCGCCGCCACCGAGCCCTTGCGTCAGCGTCGCGACGGCGCTGGTGGTCAGCGTCTCGTCCTTGCCCAGGGTGCGGACGATGGCCGCCGATTCTCCGACCCCGGCCTGTGCGAGGAGACCGAGGCCGGTCCGTACGGAGGCCCGACGCACCGAGGCCGTGCACAGCCAGGTTCCGAGCAGGCGGAGACTGGTGGTATCGATGTTCCGCGACCGCACTTCGTCGAGGGCGAGAGACAGCACCTCGTCGTCGCTCACACCGGCGACCGACTTCGCCAGCCGGCGCAACCTGCGCCGTGAGGTGCGTGTGGCGGCCGCGGCAACGGCGTTGGCGATCCGCGAGGGGTCGGCCACGGTCCCGGCCGCCGTCTGGGTGGGGATTACCTGGGCGGGAGCGCCGTGGAGCAGCAGCTCGTAGAGCGGGATTCCCTCCTCGACCTGCGGCAACGCATCACGCATGTTCCGGGTCCGTATCTGTCGCGGTTGGAACCGGTTACGAGATTAGGTCGCGACCGACTTGCGCGAATCATGGCCGCGGCGCCGCGGCCATGATCGCTACCGGTGGGAATCGATGAGGAACACCGGGTGACGGTCCGCGATCGCCAGGAACTGCTCCTCGGTGGCACCGGAGCGCGGCACGTCCATGTAGGCGCCCACAACGCGCTTCAGTTTGGCGTGGTAGGTGGCGAGCACGGGAGCGGATAGGGCCGGGGGAAGCTCGGAGACCGTGATCTCTTCGGTGATCACGCCGCGTTCCAAGGTGCCGATTCCTGACGCGCGCAGGTTGTGCACCCAGCCGACGGCGCCATACGGAGCGACGAGCCATCGCTCGGTGCCGTCGATGACGAGCGTCACGGGTGTTGTGCGGGAGAGCCCGGACGTTCGTCCAGTCGTCGTGAGGAGGTAGGTGGCGGGATGTCCTCTCCCCTTCTTGACCTGGCTGGTTGCGAGCTTGTTGATGAGCTTGCGCACCGTTCCAACCCGGTATTGCTTTGCCATAGTGCTCCTCCGACGTTTCCGTCGAACGATAGAGGGCTCGCGTGATGTCCTCGCGCGGTCTGCTGTCCGGCGGTGTCGGCGTCGCGCCGGTACTCTGGCCTGCCTCATGCGGATCGGGTATCAGGGAGAGGCCTTCTCGTACAGTCATCGGGCGACGACCGAGCTGTTTCCCGGCGACGAGCCCGTCGGTCTCCACACGTTCGTTGCCTGCTTTGCCGCGCTCGAAGCCGCCGACGTCGATCGCCTCGTCCTCCCCGTCGAGAACTCGACGACCGGCAGCGTGCTTCCGGTTCTCGATCGACTGCCGGCCGTCGCAGGGAGGAATCCGTTCTCCATCGTGCGCGAGCACCTCGTGGAGGTGCGTCACGCCCTCATGGGCCTCCCCGGTGCGAGTCTCGAAGGGGTGAAGCGGGTGAAGTCGCACCCGCAGGCGCTGGCACAAGCCGAGGCACTGCTCCTCGACCTCGGGGTCGACGAGATCCCCACACATGACACAGCAGGTGCGGTGCGTGAGGTCGCATCGTCGGGTGAT
>JBHHXA010000175.1:0-5225 GCA_046756805.1 Acidimicrobiia bacterium | reverse complement strand
GATACGCTCGATCTCCCGGCTGCGCATGGCGTTCTGCAACGTCGCATGCGCAGCTTTCGTTCTTGCCACCACGAGGAGCCCCGACGTTTCACGGTCGAGTCGGTGGACGATCCCGAACCTGTGCTCCTCGCCGAGGGCGATGAGCTCGGGGTGCCCGGCGATGAGCCCGTTGAGCAGCGTGTCCTCGGTATGACCAGCGCCCGGATGCACGACGACGCCTGGGGGTTTGTCCACCACGAGCATGTCACCGTCCTCGTAGGAAAGGGCAAATGGGACGTCGGCGGGTCGCGGCGGCGTCTCCGAGGGCGACGGTGGGGCCATGATCACAGAGCCCGCGACGAGCCGCATCGACCCCTTGGCGACCCGGCCCTCCACCGTAACCTCACCCGCCTCGATGAGGGCTCGCACGCCGGACCGGCTCCTGCCGGACAGCACGGAGAGGGTCCTGTCGAGCCGCTCCCCCGCCAACTCCCGAGGAACGACCCAGCTCCGCCGTTCAGACATCGTCTTCTTTGTTCCCGATGGCCGTCTCGGGCTCCGGGACTTCCGGGGCGTCGGATGGAGGGCCCAGGATGAACGCAGCCGCGGCCAGGATCACGACACCGATGCTGATCGCCGAGTCCGCGAGGTTGAACGTTGGCCAGAAGGAGAAGTCGATGAAGTCGACGACCGCTCCATCGAGCACGCCCTCACCGCGGAACACGCGATCGAGGAGGTTCCCCGCAGCGCCGCCGAGGATGAGCGCCAGCGCGACTTGCTCGAAACGGCGTGAGACCCGGGGCAGTGCGATGGCGACGCCGACCGCGATGACAATCGCCACGACCGCGAGCCATCGCCCCCCGCCCATGAAGCTGGAGAACGCAGCGCCCGGGTTCCGGGTGAGCCGGAATCGCAGGAACTCCCCGATAAGCTCGATCGGTCTGTCGATTGCGACCACCGCCCAGACCTTGGTGACCTGGTCGGCGGCCACGACGGCCACGGCGATCCACCACGGTGGTCGCCGCATCAGGCTCTGTCGGCCCATTCGACCAGCGTCGTCGCATACGGCAGAGCTTCGAGACGCGCCAGGGGGATTGGCTTGCCGCTCACCTGGCACATCCCGTAAGCACTTCGGTCCATGCGGTCGAGTGCCTTTTCGACCTTCGTGAGCAGCTCCTGGGCGTTGCGTTGCTTGGAGAAGTCCATCTCCATCTCGAACGCGAGCGATCCGCCGTCTGCGTTGTCGGGGTCGGCGTTGTGTTCCGACGCCGTCTCTGCGAGACGAACCCCTTGCCATTCACCCTCGAGTTCGGCGATCATCCCGGAAAGCCTGCTCCGCTCGTCCTCGAGCTTGGCACGGAGACGCTGGAGGGTGGAATCAGCGAGCCTTCTCCTGGCCATGCGACCTCCTGGAGCACGGCACCATAGCAGTGCGTATGCCAGGGCCCCATGGTCAATCGAGCCCCAGATCCCTCCGAACGGTCGTGAGTGTCGCACCGGTGACGACGGTCCGCTTGGTGCGCGAGCCGTGCCCCGACACGATCCTGACCATGCCTCCGGTTGCGACCTCGAGCAGCCGGGTCACGGCGTCGTTGGCCTTGCCCCCCTCGGGCGGCGCGGTCACGCGGACCCGTACCGCATCACCGTGGGTGCCGGTGATCTCGTCCCGGCTGGCGCCGGGCACGACCCACAACGCCACCTCTACTCCGCGGCCGGTGTCTTCGACGATCGCCATCGGTCGCACGGTACCTGCGTGATCGGGTAGTACGATCCCGGCTCCGGTGAAGACGGGGACGCGTCCTGTTGACTTCCGGGCACGAGCGAGCCGACGACGGTGTGAGGTCGGCGCCCGGCAAACGGAACATCACCCCTGAGCCGCGGGAAGAAACCGGTGTTGCCGGGAGTAGAACCCGCCGTCACCCCCACGACACGGGGCAACGAAGCGGCCGAGATCGCTCTCGGCAAGCCGGGTGGTACCGCGGGCTCGTCTCGTCCCGGCGTGGAACGGCAGCGCCGATCCTCGGGAGGACGAGCACATGACCGGCGACGAACGCCCCACGACGGACTTTCCCCGTGTCGCACCGCAGGTGGATCTGCCTGCCCTCGAGTCGAGCATCCTCGATCTCTGGGATGCCACGGATGCGTTCCCGCGTTCTGTGGAATTCCGTGATCCTGAGACGGAGTACACGTTCTACGACGGCCCCCCGTTCCCGACAGGCAGCCCGCACTACGGCAACCTGCTGGCCGGTGTCATCAAGGACATCGTCCCCCGGTATTGGACGATGCGCGGCCATCGCGTCGAGCGCCGCTTCGGTTGGGACACCCACGGCCTTCCGATCGAGATGGAGGTGCAGCGGCACCTCGGGCTCTCGGGCCCCAGGGAGATCGAGGAACTCGGAGTGGCCCGCTTCAACGAGGCGTGCCGGACGGAGGTGGAGACGAACACTGAGACGTGGGAGTACATCACCCGCCGTCTGGGCCGCTGGATCGACTTCGAGAACGACTACCGGACCATGGACGTCGAGTACATGGAGAGCGTGTGGTGGGTCTTTCGCGGCTTGTGGGACCGGGGACTCGTCTACCAGGACTTCAAGGTGGTCCCGTACTCGTGGGCAGCAGGGACGCCGCTGTCGAACTTCGAGCTCAACCTGGGCGGGTATCGCGACGTCGAGGACCCGTCGATCACCGTGCGCCTCCAGGTCACGGCACCGAGCGGCCCCATGGAGGCGGGTGACTGGCTGCTGATCTGGACGACGACACCCTGGACGCTCCCCGGGAATCTCGCCGTCGCCGTTGGCCGCGACATCACATACGAACGCGTCGTCGTGGACGGCGAGCACTATTGGGTCGCTGCGGCCCGCGCCGCAGAAGTCTTCGATGATGGAGGCGTCGCCGTCGGCACTGCCATCGGATCGGAGCTTCTCGGCGCCTCCTACGAGCCGCCCTTCGAGTATTTCGCGGCAGAGAGGGAGCGTGGGGCGTTTCGTGTGATCCCCTCGCCCGAGGTCAAGACGGATGAGGGCACCGGCCTGGTCCACATGGCGCCCGCCTACGGCGAGGCCGACTTTGCGGCGATGCAGGACCAGGGCCTCGATCTCCTCGTCGACCCGGTCGATCTCGAGGCGCGGTTCACCGAGGAAGTGCCCGATGTCGCGGGCGTCCACGTCAAGGAAGCAGACGCCGTCCTGATCGGGCTGCTGCGAGATCGCGGGCTCCTGCTGAGCGAGGGGACGATCGTTCACGCCTATCCGTTCTGCTGGCGCACCGAGACCCCCCTCATCTACAAGGCGATCCCCTCGTGGTACGTCGCGGTAGAGACGTTCAAGGATCGAATGGCAGACCTGAACGATCGCATCCTGTGGGTACCGGAATACGTCGGCCGGCGTCGGTTCGGGAACTGGCTCCGCGACGCCCGCGACTGGGCGGTGAGCCGGAACCGCTTCTGGGGCAGCTGCATCCCGGTCTGGATCTGCGAGGAGTGCGACGAACGGCTCTGCATCGGGTCGCGTGCCGAACTCGAGGAGCTCTCAGGCGTGTGGCTCGACGATCTCCACAAACAGTTCGTCGACGAGGTCACCTTCCCCTGCACCGAGTGCGAGGGCACGATGCGGCGCATTCCCGAGGTGCTCGACGTCTGGTTCGAGTCGGGCTCGATGCCGTATGCGAAGCTCCACTACCCGTTCGAGAACGAGGAGCGCTTCAGCCGCACCTTCCCGGCCGACTTCATCGCCGAGGGCCTAGACCAGACCCGGGGCTGGTTCTACACCCTGGTCGTGCTGGCCACTGCCCTGTTCGACGACGTTCCGTTCGACAGCTGCGTGGTGAACGGGATGATCCTCGCCGAGGACGGCCGCAAGATGTCGAAATCTCTGAAGAACTACCCGGACCCGTCCGAGATCCTCGACACCTCGGGAGCAGACGCCCTCCGCACCTATCTCATCAACTCACCGGTGTTGCGCGCCGAGCCGCTTCTCTTCTCGATCGACGGAGTGCGCGACGTCGTGAGGACGACGCTGTTGCCGCTGTGGAATGCGTTCTCGTTCTTCACCACATATGCGGCTGCGGACGGGATCCGGCTCCAAGACCTGGATGGCGCGCCGCCACCCGACGAGCGCGCCGAGATCGACCGCTGGATCCTCTCCGTGCTCCAGTCGCTGATTCGCGACGTGAACAGGGAGATGGAGCGCTACCGGCTCTACGCGGTGATCCCGCCCATCCTCCAGTTCATCGATGACCTGACCAACTGGTACATCCGCCGCTCGCGGCGCCGCTTCTGGCGGCAGCGGACCGAGGACGACGCCGACAAGCTGAGCGCGTTCGCGACGCTGTACGAGGTGCTCGTGGTGTTTGCCCGGGTCGCGGCGCCCGTGCTCCCTTTCATGACGGAGGAGCTGTACCAGCGGCTCGTGCGCGGGCCCGGAGCGTCCGGCGCGGCCGACAGCGTGCATCACACCGATTACCCGTTCGCCGACGACGCGGCGATCGACGAAGACCTGGAGCGCGACATGGCGCATGTGCGATCCATCGTGACCCTCGGTCGCAGTCTGAGGAGGCGAAGCGATCTGAGAGTCAGACAGCCGCTTGCGTCCGTGACCGTCGTGACGACCGAGCCCCGGCTCGCCGCTGCCGTCGAACGGCTCCAATCGCTGATCGCCGACGAGCTCAACGTGCGCCGGGTCGCCGTGGAGCCCGACGAGAGCCGTTTCGTGTCCCTCTCCGCAAAGGCCAACTTCAAGACACTCGGTCCTCGCCTCGGAGCACGAGTGCGCGACGTTGCCGCTGCGATCGCGTTGCTCGGAGACGACGAGATCGCACCGCTTCTCGAGGGACGGGCGACCGTCGTCGCCGGCCAGGAACTGGGACTCGATGACATCGTCGTCGCCCGCGAGCCGCGAGAAGGTGTCGTCGTCGCTGCCGAGCGAGGCTTCTCGGTTGCCCTCGACACGATGCTCGACGAGGACCTGATCGCAGAGGGTCTCGCCCGTGAGGTCGTCAATCGTGTGCAGACGATTCGCAAGGACATGGAGCTCGATGTCACCGACCGCATCGAGGTGTCGTGGCACACGACCGACCCGGTGCTCGCGGCCGCGCTTCGCATGAAGTCGGAGACCGTCGCCGAGGAGGTCCTGGCAGTTCGCACCGAGGAGCAGAAGGCACCCACAGGCCGGTCCACCGAGCTCGACGGCCGTTCACTGTGGCTTCTCGTCTCGCCCCACCAACCCGTCTGAGGCAACCCCGGCCGGGGC
>JBHHXA010000174.1:0-5274 GCA_046756805.1 Acidimicrobiia bacterium | reverse complement strand
AGGGATATGCGACGCCGGATACGCTGGAGCACTACCGGGAAAAAGGCGAGCCGCTCACGAGTACGAAACACATCACGCTCGAGGAACTGAAGGAAGCCGAAAACAGCGACGGAGTGACGCTGCTCGATCCGAGCACCGGGGCAACCGTGTGGGAGGCCCCCCTTCCCGCGCCTTCCGTGGTGGAGGTGGCACCTTCCGGAGCGATGGTCGCCGTCGTCGCCGGCGAAGACACGGTCCACCTCATCGACTCGAAGAGAGGCGCCGCGCTCGCCGCCCCGCTCTTGTTCGACACGCAAGTCGTGTCCCTCGCATTCGATGGGCGTGGAGGCCGGCTCGCGGTCGGCGGATTCGACGGCACGGTGCACCTCATCGAAGGTGCGACCGGTACGCGGCTCGCGAAGTGGTCGGCACACCCCGAGCTCGACGCCACGGGCATCGACTTCCCACCACACCAACCGAACCTGGCCCAGATCGGAACGCGTGCGATCGCGTTCGACGACGCCGGCTCCCGCATCATCACGGGCGGTCTCGTATGGGCCCGAGTCTGGGATGTCGAGTCCACCCGACTCCTGTCCGAGGTCACAGTCGACCGCGAAGCGGCCCCGGACGCCCGGGCGCCGGCGGCCGCACGCTCGGTGCGATTCCTGCCCGGCCGCGACGATGCCTTCGCCGTCGCGAGCGGATTCAACGTGCTCACGTACGAGATGGCCGGTGGGTCGGCCGCGGTCACCTCCGAGCGCACGTTTCCCGAACGCATCAACACCGTCTTCGTCCCGGGGGTCGACGCCGATGTGGTCCTCGGTGACGAACTCGCCGTGTTCGGCGGCTCCGGCGGTCGGATCCTCGTCGTGCCCTTCGACCCTCTGATCCCCACGAACGAGTTCAACGCACAGCTGGGCGGCCAGCCGGCGCTGGCGCTCGATGAGAGCGGCGGCGCAATCGCCTTCGCAGGCGACGGGGGTATCTCGCTGTGGTCCCTCTCGGGAGCGGGACTCATCAACAAGGCGGTGCCGCGAGACGGCCAGAACGAGGCCACGATCTCAACCGACGGTGCGACGCTGCTCCTGGGGTCGCCGACGGAAGCGCAGGTGGCATTGTGGTCGCTGGACGGCGCCGCGCCGCGACGGATCCCGGTTCCGGCCGAACCTTCCAGCCAATTCGGCTACATGGGCTGGTCCGACTCGCTCATGACGTGGAACTTCGACGATCGCATCCAGCGGCACCGCAGGCTCGGTGATCTCGACGATCCGGGCACCGTCATCACCGTGGGAAGTCTCTTCTCGAGTACCGACTCGCCGGATGGTCGGCTCTTGGCGACCGGGGGCACGACCGCGGAGGGCGTCCACGTGTTCGATGTAGAGAACGGGCGACCTGCAGCGTCCCTCACGCCGTTCGAGGACGCCGGGGACGAAGAGTTCATCGTCTCCCTCAGCTTCAGCGGTGATGCTTCGCGCCTGGCCGTGGCCAGCGACTCCGGGGAGCTCGCGATCTACGACACGAGCAGCTGGGATCTCCTCCGCCGCGAGGGTGGGGCCGGCCAAATGGTGCTGGCCGAGTACGACCCGGCCGGAAGATGGCTCGTCACCGTGTCCCGGGACGGGCAGATCCTACTGCGCGACCCGACGACCCTTCAGCCCGACGGCGGTCCCCTGCTCGGCAACACGGATGCGGTCACCGGCTTCAGCCACGGGCCGTTCTTCTCGGCAGACGGACGATTCTTGGTGACGGCCTCCGACGGGCAAGGGCGAATCTGGGATCTCGAGTCGCGGACACAGGTCGGAAGCACGTTCCCCAATGCACCCGGGGCGGTGTCGTCGGCGTCGATGACGGGAGAGTGGCTGGCGACGTTCGAGAGCGACTCGGTGCTCATCTGGGATCTCGACGTCGACCGGTGGTACGAGATCGCCTGCCGCGCTGCGGGACGGAACCTCGAAAGGGACGAGTGGACGCAGTTCGGCCCCACCGGTGAGCCGTACGCGACCACGTGCGACATGTGGCCTGCCCCCGACGAGTAGGCCGAAACAGGGAGGAAGCGATGACAGACAATACAGAGCGTGACGGGCCCGATGTCGGGCGCCGCAGACTGCTGACAGGACTGGCGTTGGGTGGCGCCGCCGTCGCCGGCGGAGTCGTAGGAGGCGTGACGACAGCCGCTGCGAGCGGCGGCGGGTTCCGCCGTGAGACGCTCACCCTCGACGTGGCGTGCCTCGGCGACTCCTGGCGATTCGGGACGACCGTAAATCCTGCGAACGACACAGACTTCCGGTCCAGCTTCGGCGTCGAGGGGTGGGTGTACCCGGAGGGCACCGTCCCGGGAGACGGCTTCGTGCCGACGGCCTCGGGCGCCATCGGCCACTGGCTCTGCCGGGGGTGGGTGTTGGTCGACAACCTGCGGCCGGAGCCGCATGTGATGAGCACGCAGGAGTACGTGCTGGACATGATCAGCCCCGAGGACCTGTTTGCGGCAGACAACCTGACGTCGAGCGGCATCGAAGGGACGGAGACGGACCAGGTCGCAGTCCGATCCGTCGTCGGTGGCACCGGGCGCTATATAGGCGCCACCGGACAGGTCACACAGGCGAACAACGGCGTGAACACGTCGGTCATGGCCGACGGCTCGGACCTGCCTGCTCCCAACTTCATCGTCGGGTTCGATCTCCTGCTGCCCGACGTGTGAGCGCGGCCTTCACCGACCGAGATCAGGGTCGTCCAGGACCGCTCGGGTGCGGATGGTGAACGCGGAGTCACCCGACAGCACGCCGCCGCGGCCGAAGAGCCTGCCGAACTGCCAGTTCGACAGGCCCAGCTCGGGACGATCGAGGGCGTACTGACCGTCGACCCAACGGGTCATCCCGTTGCCGACGAACGGCGAGTCGATCATGTCGAAGAACCGCTCGTGCTCGGCGGCGTCGCCGGAGATGAGGCTCGCCGCGAACTTCGGACTCTGCTCGTTGAAGAGCCGCACTGCGGTGCCGACGTCGGGCACGACGGCGAGTGTCACCTCCGGACTCGCCTCCCACTCCCACTCGTGGCCGAGCTCGTCTCCGGCGATCAGCTCGGTCTGGGGCTCGGTGACGTCTCCTTGTGCCCTACCGATCGATGCCGGTGCGAACCAATCGGCCGGGATGAGCGGTTCGCCGCCCTTGACCACGTGGAGCTTCGCCGACGCGTTGCTCCGGGCCTCCACCCGGCGCAAGGTCTCGAGGAATACCGGGACGAGATCACCGGCACGCGACTCCACGATGCAGCACGTGGTGAGGGTGTTGCACACCTTGCGGTCGAGCGAGTGATACACGGCCGCCGCGAAATCGGCAGCATCTGCCGAGTGGGCTGCGACGATCCAGGCTCCCCCCGTGCCGTGCAGGCTGACCGGGATACCCGTCTGCCTCGCCACCGCTCCGAGCTGTGAAACGGCGCCCCCCGAGCCACGCGCCACCGCCAGTGCGAGCCGCTCGTCGGAGAACATCGCCCACCCTGCGGCTCGTGACGGGCTGGCCACGAGCGAAGCCGTGCCCTCCGGGAGGCCGGCCGAGGCGAGCGCGGGATCGAGGGCGTGCTCGACGATCGCCTCGGCCGTGCCCAATGCATCGGAGCCGATCCGGAACACCACCGTGTTTCCGCTCCGAATGACCCCGGTCGCGTCTGCGAACACGTTGGGCCTGCCCTCGAAGACGAAGCCGACGACGCCCAGGCCGGATCGCACTTGCTCCACGCGCCAGCCGACGTGATGAACCGTCTCCACCACCTCGCCGCGGCCGCCCGAAGAGTCCCGCCACAGCCGCAAGCCGTCGATCATGTCCTTGCGCATCGTGTCCGACAGCACGAGGCGTGTCGTGGACCTGCCGCGGTCGCGGGCGCGCTCCACGTCGTCGGCATTGGCCGAGGCGATCGCTCCGAACGCCGCGTCGTCCTCGAGACGGGAGGCGAACGCTTCGTAGAAAGCGGTGATCTCGGCGTCGGCGACGGTGCCCATCGCCGCAAACGCGCCCGCGGCCCGCCCCACGGCGCTCTGTGCCAGATCCCACACAGATGCGGGAACGTGCAGGAGGTCGCCTGTCGATTGCACGACCACGAGACGGTCGCCCGGTCGGAACCGCTCCGCAAGCGAGCGCGACACGCGGGTGACTTTGTCACCGCCGTAGAGGACGGCCGCGCCTTCGCTCAGACCCTCGAGTTGCTCATCCATACGGACCAACGTAGCGGCAGATCAGCCGGCTACACACCGGCCTTGACCACCATGACCGAAATGGCGACCACGAGCAATGCGATGTCGAGCGTGCCGAACGCGGAGAAGCGGCGGTAGACAGCATCCATCCCGGCCTCTTCGGTCTCTCCGGACGTGATCCGCCGCGCCATCGGACCGAAGATGCCGACGCCCAGTGCGATGCCCGTGATGACCACCACGATGCCGATGAGGACGAACGCATGCCCGAACTCGTACACACTGGACTCGAGTACCAGCCCCGCCCCCGTGATCGCTACCGCGACCCCGGCCGCGGGGAACAGCCGCTTGTCCATCTCCTCGAAACCTGAAATGAACTCCTTCCACGCTGCGATCCCGCGGGATTTCGCCGTCGTGCTCAGGAACACAGCCGTGATCGAGGCGCCGAGCCAGGCGCCAACGGCAATGATGTGCAGGACCAGAAGCGTGCTTCGCAACGGAGACCTCCCATTCGGCCGACGCGTCGGGATCCTCCGAGCCGGCGACGACCGGCGCAGGTATCCGGCGACCCCCCACCGCGGGTCGACGGCTGCCGGCTATGCGGATCGGCGATCTGCGAGCAACCCCGGTAGGTCGTCCCGCGTCAGCGAGAACACATGTGCGTCGTGCGGCGCGCCGTGGTGGAAGAGCCGGTGCCGGGCAACGCCTTCGTATGTCGCACCCAGCTTCTCGGCAACCCGCACACTGCGTCGGTTCTCGATGTCGATGACGATCTCCGCACGGACGAGCCGCATCTCCTCGAACGCATAGATCGCCGAGAGGCGAGCCGCTCGCACCGCAAGACCACGCCCGGACGCCGACGTCCTGATCCAGTATCCGAGGTTGCAGCGCATGTGGAGCGAGTCCACAGCGTTGACCCCTGCGGATCCGAGGACGGTTGCCTCCGATGCGTCGCACACGATCAGCGGCATGTCGCCCGCCTTTCGCATGGCGGGCTGGGCATTCACCCACGCCTCGGCATCGGTGAAGGAGTACGCGGCATGGCTCCATTCCATCCACGGCGCAATGTCTGCAATGGACTCCGCTGCCGCTTCGTAGAGACCACCCACATC
>JBHHXA010000173.1:0-5301 GCA_046756805.1 Acidimicrobiia bacterium | reverse complement strand
CGTCTCTGGCGGCCGCAGGCACCGCCTCGATCATGGTGGTGGCGTATCTGACGGTCCATCACAAGCCGGGGTTCTGGATCACCGCCCGACCCGACGAGGGATGGGAGTACGTGGCCACGCTCGTCGCTTCATCGATTGCGATCGGGATGTTGGGGCCCGGTGAGTGGTCGATCGACGAGGGAATCGACATCGCCAACAACCTCGACGGCTGGATCGGCCTGATCATCGTTGGTGCAGGCGCGGTTTTCGGCGCACTCCAGGTGGCGACCTTCTTCCGACCCAAGGACCTCGAGAAGGCCGGGACGAGCGGCGACTGACGCGTCGTGCTCTTCGCCGATCTCGCCGCGACGTCGGACGATCTCGCATCGAGCGGTCGGCGTACGGACAAGCGGGACCGGCTCGCAGCAACGCTGCGATCGGTGGCGAGACACGATCTGCCCGCGGCGGTCACCTTCCTGTCCGGCGAGATCCCCGGTGGCAGCGTCGGCGTCGGCTTTGCCGCTCTCCGCGACGTGACCGCTCCCGCAGCGGACGATGCTTCGCTGACCATCCGCGATGTCTCCCGCATGCTCGACGGAGTACGAAGCACCACGGGAGCCGGATCGAAGACGGCGAGAAGAGAGGCGCTGGTCGGTCTGCTCGCCGCGGCTACGGCACCCGAGCAAGACCTCTTGCGCGGGCTCCTCGGTGGTGGCGTCCGTCAGGGAGCGCTCCAGGGCATCATGATCGAGGCCATTGCCGAAGCGTTTGGCGCCGATCCTGCGCTCGTGCGACGCGCCCTGATGCTCTCCGGTGACATCGGACGAGTAGCTACGTCGGCAGCCGCCGGAGGTGACGTCGACCTCGCGCTGTATCGACTCTCGCTCTTCTCGCCGTTGCAGCCGATGCTGGCGTCGACGGCGCCCACAGCCTCGGAAGCCGTTGCAGAGATGGGTCTGTCAACGGTCGAGTGGAAGCTCGACGGGGTCCGTCTTCAGATTCACTGCAGCGACGGAGAGGTGCGGACATACACACGGAATCTCAAGGAAGCGACCGACCGGCTGCCGGAGGTCGTAGCCACGGTCGGCTCCTTGCCCGTGTCCTCGGTGGTACTCGATGCCGAGGCCATACTGCTCCGGCCCGACGGCCGGCCCCGGGCCTTCCAGGAGACGATGGGTCGGTTCGGTCGAGGAGGCCTGCCCGACGCACAACCCGACCTGCCGATGATCATCTTCGTATTCGATTGCCTCCACCTCGATGGCGACGACCTCATCGACCTCCCGCTGGAGAAGAGGCTGGTTCGCATGTCCGATGTGATCCCGCCGGACCTCGAGGTCCCCCGGATCGTGACGGACGATCCTGTCGCGGCGACCTCGTTCTTCGACTCTGCCGTCGCTGCCGGCCACGAGGGGGTGGTTGTCAAGGCACTGGGGTCGCGCTACCAGGCGGGACGCAGGGGATCGGAGTGGGTCAAGGTCAAGACCGTCCATACGCTCGATCTCGTGGTGCTCGCCGCTGAGTGGGGGTCGGGACGACGCCGCGGACTTCTCTCGAATTTGCATCTCGGTGCGTTCGACCCGACGTCGGGGGACTTCGTGATGTTGGGCAAGACGTTCAAGGGCCTTACCGACGAGATGCTCCGGTGGCAGACCGAGCGGTTCCAGGAGCTGGAGACACATCGCGAGCGCCACGTGGTGCACGTTCGGCCCGAGCAGGTCGTCGAGATCGCCTTCGATGGCGTCCAGGCCAGCTCCCGATACCCGGGCGGCATGGCGCTCCGTTTTGCCAGGGTGAAGGGGTACCGGCAGGACAAGGCCGGGAGCGACGCGGACACGATCGGCGCGGTGCGTGCGATCTTCGAGCGGAGCCGCAACGGAGGCGACGATCGCTCTGCCGACCCGGGGTAGACGGCGGCTGCTCGCGAAGCCTCCGACGAGGGGTGCCGTGTCGTGGACGGGCCGGCAGACGGCCCCAGCGAGGACACGAGCACGCACTCGTCGTCTGCGTGGGCGCCTGCGGTGTGCGGGTTCGACATGGGGACGTGGACGTCCCCGTGCGGAGCTCCGGTGCGTTGGTGCACGCATCGGTGTGGAATCCGACGAGCGTCGCCCGATCGTCGAGAAAGCCGCGCTCGTCGAACTTCGAGGCCGTCACGCGACGGGAAGGCCGAGCCCTCTGCTGATCACAAGGCGCTGGATCTCGGACGTGCCCTCACCGATCTCCAGGATCTTGGCATCGCGGTAGAACCGGGCGACCGGGCTCTCTTCCATGAAGCCCATGCCTCCGTGAATCTGGGTGGCGATCCGAGCGGCGGAGACGGCCGCTTCCGATGCGTACAGCTTGGCGACCGACGCGGCCTGCTTGACGGGCTTGCCCGCATCCTTGAGCGCCGCCGCCTTGTAGGTGAGGAGGTGTGCGGCCGAAACCATCACCTCGAGGTCGGCGCAGTGGAACGCGACCGCCTGGTTTCTGCCGATGGGCCCACCAAATGCCTGCCTGGTCTTGGCGTACTCCACGCTCGCCTCGAGACAGGCGCGAGCCAGACCGAGCGCCAGCGCTGCGACCGCGATCCTGCCGTCGTCGAGGGTGGCGAGCAGCATGTGGATGCCGCGCCCGCGCTCGCCGAGGAGGTTCGCAGCAGGCACCCTGCAGTCATCGAAGGCGAGGCCGTGGGTGTCCGAGGCGTGCCACCCGAGCTTGTCGTAAGGGGGCTCGACGGTGAGGCCGGCGGTGCCGGCGGGGACGAGGATCGCGGAGATCTCCTCGGGCCCGGTGCGTGCTGCAACCGTGATCACCGATGTGATGTCGCTGCCCGAGTTCGTGATGAACGCTTTCGTGCCGGTGATGGACCATTCCTCGCCATCGAGTACTCCGCGGGTCCTCATCGCGGCGGTATCGGAGCCCGCATCCGGTTCGGTGAGCCCGAATGCAGCAAGACGCCTACCGGTTACCAGATCCGGGAGCCAGCGCTCTTTCTGCTCCTCGGTCCCATACGCATGGATGGGGCTGATCCCCAGCCCGACTCCCGCTTCCAGTGTGATGCCCATCGATTGGTCGACGCGACCGATCTCCTCGATCGCGACGCACAGGCTGGTGAAGTCCGCGTCGGATCCCCCGTACTTCTCTTCGAACGGGAGGCCGAACAGACCGAGATCGCCCATCTTGTGGACCGTCTCGACCGGGAAGTGATGCGCTCGATCCCACGCTCCCGCGTGTGGTGCGATCTCCGCTTCCGCGAACTCGCGCACGACCTTGCGAAAGGCTTCGTGCTCCGGGCTCAGCTCGAAGGTCATCGTGCGATCTCTCCGTCGGTTCCGCCATGCGCGCTCGCATGGATTGACGTTTACGTTAACGTAAAGGACATGGTACCAGCCCGGCATGCGAAGGATCGGGACGTGAGCGCCACGGAGTACACGATCGGTGAGCTCGCAGACGAGTTCGACGTCACGACCCGCACCATTCGCTTCTACGAGGACAAGGGCCTGCTGTCCCCTGCCCGCAACGGCACGCGGAGGATCTTCTCCGTCCGGGACAGGACCCGGCTCCGGCTCGTGTTGCGCGGCAGACGGATCGGCCTCTCGCTCGCTGAGATCGCCGAGATCGTGGACATGTACGACGAGGCGCCTGGCGAACGCGGCCAGCTGGGTCGGCTGCTGGAACGCATCGAGGAGCGGAAAGAGGCGCTCGTCGACAAGCAGGTGGCGATCGAGCGGACGCTCGGTGATCTCGACGCCGTTGCCGAAAGGGCGAGGACGAGGCTCGACCAGATCCACGAGCGCGACTGCTGAGCGGGGCCGGGCGTCCTCAGCCGGGTCGGATGCCGTATCGGTGCAGGATCAGCTCGACGAGATCCACCGGGAGTCCCATCACGTTGTTGGTCGGTCCCGCAGTATGCGCGACGAACCCCGCAGCTCCCGATTGGATCGCGTACGCACCGGCACAGTCCATTGGCTCCCCCGTCGCGACATAGAGCCTGATCTCATCCGGGGTGAGGTCGCGGAACGTGACCGCCGTGCACTCGACCTCGATCGACGACCGGCCCGGAGCTACGACCGCCACACCCGAGTGGACCCGATGGGTTCGGCCCGAGAGCATCGACAACATGTCTCCCGCATCCCGGACTGATGCAGGCTTGCCGAGGTTCATCCCGGAGACCTCGACGGACGTGTCGACGCCGAGGATCACCGCGCCGGGATGTCTCCCGGAGACGTGGAGAGCCTTGGCGAGCGCCAGTCGCATCACGAGAACGGGGGCGCTCTCGGTGCCACCGCCGGTCTCATCGATGTGGGCGGCATCGATGATGAACGAGTAGCCGGCCCCCCGGAGCAGATCATGGCGACGGGGCGACGTGGATGCGAGGACGAGGTCGGGTGACATGACGGGCATCATGGCATGAGGCTGGAAGACCCCGTGGGTATCGTGCATCGGCCGGACGAACTCGAGACAGGCATCGACCGTGGTTGTCCAACAGCGACGAGAGCGCCCCTGAGATGCGCGCCATGCGAGTCCGTCGCTTCGGGACACCGGACGACCTGATCTGCGAGGAGGTGCCCGATCCCGTACCCAACCCACGCCAGGTGGTCATCGCGACCGAAGCCGTCGGCGTCCACTTCGCCGATCTCCTGATGATCGCGGGGCGCTACCAGGTGCGCCCCGAGCCACCTCTCACCCCCGGCTTCGAGGCGGCAGGGAGGGTCATCGCTCTCGGATCTGAGGTCGACCAGGTCGGGCTCGGCGACCTGGTCGGCGCCCAGCCGTGGTACGGAGCATATGCCGAGCAGGTCGCTGTGGACGCCAATCGGGCGTACCCCGTGCCCGAAGGCGTCGATCCGGCAGTTGCTGCGGCGGGTTTCGTGGCGTACGCAACAGCGCATCACGCGCTCTTCGACCGTGCGGGCCTTCGATCAGGTGAGACGTTGCTCGTCTCCGGAGCGACGGGTGGAGTTGGCACCGCCGCCGTGCAGATTGGTGTGGCCTCCGGTGCCACCGTGATCGCAGCAGTCGGCGATCCTGCGAAGGAGACCCCCGCCCTCCTGCTGGGCGCCACGCATGCCGTTCGCTACGGCGGTCCCGTCTCGCTCGAGGACGCAGTCGGGTCGTTCACCGCGGGCCGGGGCGCAGACGTCGTGCTCGATGTGGTCGGCCGCGAGGTCCTCGCGCTCACCCACGACGAGGAGGTCGGCTCGTTCGGAGCGAAAGAGCTGGTCGAATCGTGGCAGCCGCCGTTTTCGATCCCGCGGGCGACGATCGTCGGCGAGCCGACGCAGTGCCGCCTCGTGCGAATGCACACGGATACGCTCGTGCGCCCGCTGGCGGTCGCCG
>JBHHXA010000172.1:0-5403 GCA_046756805.1 Acidimicrobiia bacterium | reverse complement strand
TGCGTCAGGGTCGTCGTCCGCATCGAGGTCGTGCAGAGTCGCCTCCCACACCGGGTAGGTGTCGTTGTACGTGATGCACGGTGACAGAACCTCGAGGAACGCGAATCCCCGACCCGAACGTGCGTGCTCGAGCGCTGCCACCGTCAGCCGTTGCAGCTGGTCGGTCCAACGGGCGAAGCCGCGAGCCACGAACGTCGTCGCGGGGATGGACAACCCGAGGCTGATGGCGTCGAAGCCAAGCGCCGAAGCGCCTCCCTGAAAGGTCGGCGAGTCCTGGCCTTTGGTCAGGCCGTAGACGCCGTTGTTCATGACCACGTAGGCAAACGACGGGTTGCGGCGGAACGAGTGCACGAGGTGACCCATGCCGATGGCGTAGCCATCCCCGTCGCCGCCGGTGGCGATGACCGTGAGGTCGGGATTGGCGAGATGGACTCCGGTTGCCGTCGGCAGCACCCTTCCGTGGAGTGCGTGGTAGCCGTACGTGCCGAGGTTGTTCTGGACGGTCCCGCTGCACCCGATGCCCGCCAGCACCATCACCTCATGCGGCGGAATCTCCAGCTCTCGCAAGGCGCCCGTCATCACGGCCTGGACCCCGAAGTGCCCGCACCCCGCACACCAGATCGGGGTGGCCGGAACGTACGTCGCCGTCATCCGACCGTCCCCTCAGCTCCGAGGACGAGGTCCGCCAGCTCCTGGGGCCGGAACGGGATCCCGTCGTACTTGAGCACGGGCCGCAACCGCTCGTGCGGAGCGCCTACCGATGCGACGAGGTGTGCGAGCTGGCCTTCTGCGTTGTGCTCGACGACGTACACACGCTCCTTGGCCCCCACGAACTCGGTGGTCTCGTCGAGCACCGGCCACAACGTCCGTGGCTGGAGACCGCTCACAGTGAGGCCTGCCGCGGCCAGCCGCTCCGAAGCCTCCTCCATCACGCCGAGCTCCATCCCGATGCCGATCATGCCTACCACCGCCTCTGGATCTCCCCAGCGGTGCCCCGCAGGCAACGAGTCCCGCACCCGCTCGATCTTCCGCATGCGTTTGTCGAGCATCGCCACCCTGTTGCCGGGTTCGGTGGCGACGTGGCCCCATTCGTTGCGTTCGTTCCCCGTGACCAGGCTCATTCCGCCCGGTGTGCCGGGGACGGCCCACGGCGAAACCCCGTCGTCGGTGACGAGATAACGGCGGTACTCAGGGAGGTCCGCGAGTTCCTCGCCGCTCAGTCGTTTCCCCGTCGTGGGCTCGACGGAGCCGAGATCGAAGGGCTCGACAGTGGAGGAGTCCTGGGAGACGGCCTGGTCGAGCAGCAGGTAGACGGGCCCCTGGATCTCCTGCGCCAGGTTCGTCGCAAGGGCGGCGAGATCGAAGCAGTCGGTCGGTGTTGCCGGGGCGAGCACGATCCGGGGAAAGTCGCCGTTGCCGCCGTGGACCACCATGTTGATGTCGCTCTGCTCGGACTTCGTCGGCATCCCGGTCGAGGGGCCAGACCGCTGGCAGTCGACGACGACCAGCGGAATCTCTGCCGATCCGAGATGACTCACGCCCTCTTGCATCAGCGAGATGCCAGGTCCCGACGTAGCCGTCATCGCTCGCGCTCCGGTCATCGCGGCCCCCATGGCCATGTTCACCGCGGCCAGCTCGTCCTCAGCCTGGATCGCGACGCCGCCGAAGTCCGGGAGTCTGCGCTCGAGGAAGCTCAGGATCTCGGACGCCGGCGTGATCGGGTAGCCGGCGAAGAAGCGGCCACCGGCGACGAGGAACCCAAGGGCGGCCGCCTCGTTGCCGCTGATGAGGATGCGCCCGGAAGGGGGGGCATCGTAGAGGAACCACGGCCCGGCATCTGCGTGAAGACCGTGCTCGTCGGCGTAGGCGAAGCCGGCCCGTAGCGCACCCAGATTGGCCTCGGCCACCTCGGGTCTGAGATGGCAGAACCGCTGGGAGAGCATGTCCGCTGCTTCGTCGTCACCGACACTGAGGATGCGGGTAACGATGCCGAAGCCGAGGCTGTTCTTGAAGAGATCTCGGCGAAGGTCCCGAACGGCCAGTCTGGCGAACGGGATCTCGTAGACCGTGGCCTCGGGAGGGAGATGGCCGCGGGGAACCGGCCCCCCGGAGGCGTCGAAGATGACAATGCCGTCTGCGGCGAGCCATTGTCCACCGCGTTGTACGGCTTCCTCGTCGAACGCCACGAGGAGATCCAGCTCGTCGCCCATGCAGCCCCGTGCCGCTACCGAGCCGCGCATCAGGGCCGCGGCATGGCCGCCCTTGATCCGCGAGGCGACATCGCGGGCCGTGTCCACCCGGACGCCTCGCCTCCCGACCCCCCACCCCCGGTGGTTGGCGTGGGTGCGCGCGCCGCCGCCGCCCTGTCCTGCCACCATCACGTTGAGATCGTCGATCCTTCTCCTCGTCTGGACGGTCATGACGCCGGAGCCCCCTCCGTGTCGTCCGGCGGAGGTGCCCCCGGACCCTTCGTGTAGAACGTCTTGGGGTCGAGCCACCCCAGAGCCTCACGCTCCTGGTGGGTCGGCATCTCTGCCGGCAGTGGGCGGTAGATCTTCTTGTTCGCAGACAGCCGATCGAGGAGGTACTCGCCTCGCGGCTCGTCGTCCAGCGGCCTCGTCTCCAGCCAGCCGTCGTCGATCGCGGCCTGGAGCGCCTGATGGCCCGCCTCGGTCCGGACGAGCGTGAACGTCCATCCGTCGAGCCCGATGCCGCCTGCGGCGAGATCGGCGTTCTCGACGCTGTAATCGAGGCAGTAGAGACAGGCCGGTCGAGCAAAGTCCCGGTACTTCTTCAGCGACGCGGTCAGCACCTCTCCGTCGTCGAGACGGATCACGACCTTGCCCTTGATGTTGATGTTCTCGATGCGCTCCGGGGCGACGTCCACCATCTCCCCCAGCTTGACGATCGACTCGTGAGTGAACGCCTCGGAGCAGAACAGCCCCACGACGAGCGAGATGCTGTCCCGGTACCAGTTCGCCATCTCGAGTCGTATCGATGAGTTCTGCTGGAGCCGCACCCCGTCGACCTGGCAGGGCACGCCCACGACGGCGAGCGGCGCCACATTGAGCCGCATCGCCTCCTGGAGTGCGATCGTGTTCGGGGAGTAGGTATAGCGGGAGGCGGCACACGACAGCACTTCGGGGCGAGTCATCGCGAGCGTGTGCGTGCCGATCTGGTTGTTGTCAGGCAGCACGTCTCCGAGGACGGCTCCGTTGATTCTCCCGGTCTCGAGCCCGTGGATGATGAGTGCGGACACCATGCCGCCGTCCTGACCCCTGGCGAGGATCTCGGGGTCGGTGGATCGGGAGTAGACGCCGTAGCTATACGAGCCGTAGCCATCTTCGAGGGCAGGTTCGCGGAAGTCGAGCAGCCGCGGCAGATCCTTGTCCACGGGCCGCAGCACGGGGCACACCTCGGCGCACAGGACGCAGTACACGCATGCCTCGGTGCGGGTGTCCACGGGGCGCTCATCCACGTAGTCGAAGACGTCGGTCGGGCAAATCGTGAGACACGATGCGCAGCCCACACACTTGCCGGTGTCGACGATCTCGGACATGAGGAAGTCGACCGCACGGAACCCTCCCCGGTTCAGTTCGGTGCGCCACGCATAGGGCCATTCGTGGGGGTCGGCGCCTTCGGCGAGGAGTGTTCGATAGCGGTCCTGGACCCTCTCGACGGCCGCGTCGGGCGAGACCGCTCCTCGGGGAGTGTTGGAGACGAGTTCGCTCATGTGAGGTCGATCTGCTGGGTCACGAGGGGGATCGCCGTCACCTCCCAGACGCGCCGCTGCCCGAACGATCGGTAGCTTCCGCCTCGAACAGGATCTTCGCGCTCACGATCCGCATGCCTCTCTCACGTCGGCAGCATGGTGCCATACAGATACCAAGTCGTGGTGGCGCTCAGTACCGGCGAAAGCCCCTAGCCGGGTTGCAACCGAACGCCCCGTCCGCGTCAGTCGAGCTCGAGCGCCTTGTCCTCGGTCAGCAGCTCGTAGAACTCGATCCACGACTCGGTGGTCAGCGACCGCATCTTGACGCCGAGCTCGGCAGTCCGGTCGGGGAACACGTTGTCACCGCGATACGGCGAGTTGATCGCCTCGGTGATCCACTGCATGTACACCCGATCCTTCTCCCCCGGCAGCGTGCCACCGTTGAAGTACACCTGCACCGAGTCACGCTGGTCGGCGTCCTCGTACACGCGGCCGATCTCGGCGGCAACGGATGCCGCCCGCCGCGCCTCCCGCGGCTTCACGTTCCACACTCTTCTGATCAAGTACACGTACGCCTCCCTGGTGAGGCGGCGACGCTACCAGCGGCCGGCGTCTCAGATCCCGGCCGACCGTCGTCGGTGCGAACGGGCTACGCAGACTGCTCTAGACCTTCGAGTTACTCGAAGGTCTATGGTGATCGCAGTCAAGGGAGCGAGCACTATGCGAATCGGGCAGGCAGCGAGAACCGTGGGAATGGAAGCGTCCACGATCCGCTTCTACGAGTCCGCCGGGCTCCTCCCCGACCCCGCGAGGACCGACGGCGGCTACCGGGACTACTCGGCTGACGATCTCGACCTGATGCGCTTCGTGAAGCGAGCCAGGAGCCTCGAGATCCCGCTGGGGGACATTCGTCAGATCGTCGAACTCCGGAATCGAGGGCAAGCGCCCTGCGACGTCGTACGCGACGTGATCGACAGGGAGTCGGTGATGATCGACGCACGCATCGAGGAGTTGCGGCAGCTCCGCACCGAGCTGCGGCGCCTCCAGAGACTGGCCGCCGCGATCGCGGACGACTGGCCGTCCGGAGCTTGTGTCTGCCACGTGGTGGAGTCGACCGCCAGGCCGCAGCGAGGATGAGGAGAACCCATGGAGATCACGATCCAGTACTTCGACGGCTGCCCAAACTGGAAGCAGACCCGCCGCGACGTCACGGCACTCATCGATGAGCTGAGACTCGGCGCGAAGATCTCGTACGTCCAGATCGAGACGCCCGAGGCGGCTGAGGAGCACGAGTTTCGAGGCTCCCCTACCTTGCTCATCGACGGTGCGGACCCGTTCGCCGACGACACCGCACCGGTGGGTCTCACCTGTCGGGTCTATCTCACGGACCAGGGAGCCGCCGGGTCTCCCTCAGTGTCGCAATTGCGTGCGGCGCTGGCCGCCGGTCACCTCGACGGCGGTGGACCGTGACCGTCGCCATCGACCGCGCCGAGTTGCAGCGACTCGTCGCGGAGGAAGATGCTCAGATCGTCGACGTGCTCCCCGAACGGGAGTACACCGAATCCCACCTCCCGGGTGCCATCAGCCTCCCGTTGCGTTGTCTCGACGCTCGGGCCGCCACCGAGCTCCAACGCGACAAGCCCGTGGTCGTCTACTGACACGACGGCTTGTGAGACATGTCTCCGCGAGCC
>JBHHXA010000171.1:0-5442 GCA_046756805.1 Acidimicrobiia bacterium | reverse complement strand
CACCTGGGACTTTGTCGACGAGCCCACAAGTGAACTGTGCTTTTTCAGCACCCTCCTAGTCGATGATGACGGATCCGTCGCCCGAGACGATCCTGCCGATCGGCCAGGCTTCTGCGCCCGCCGCCGCAAGGAGATCCACCGTGGCGGTTGCATCCGACGGGTCCACCACCACGGCGAAGCCAACGCCCATGTTGAACGTGCGGAACATCTCCTCGTCCGGTATCTCGCCCATGATGCGGAGCCAGTCGAACACCGCAGGGGTGGGCCAGGCGCGACGCTCGAGGACTGCGTCCTGCTCCGCGGAGAGGATGCGCCCCACGTTGCCCGGTAACCCACCGCCGGTGATGTGCGCCAGGCCGTGCACGGGCACCTCGTTCAGGACGGTGAGGACGGCGGGGGCATAGAGGAGTGATGGGGCGAGCAAGGCCTCCTGCGCCGACTGCCCTGTGGGGGCGACCTCTGTGTCTGGCGCAACGGCTTCTCCGACCGCAGCACGTACGAGAGAGAAGCCGTTGGCCCGAAGGTTCGGGCTTGCCACCCCGACGATGGAGTCGCCTTTGAGAATGAGGGATCCGTCGATCTCGGCCCCGCGCTCGACGATGCCGAGGGCCGTCCCCGCGACGTCGAACTGGTCGTCATCGAGCACACCCGGGTGCTCGGCCGTCTCCCCGCCAAGGAGGGCGATACCGATCTCGGAGCAGGCCGCGGCGACCGACCGGATGATCCGCTCCGTGCGGTCGAGGTCGAGCCTTCCGATGGCGAGGTAGTCGGTCATGGCGATGGGGAGGGCGCCCGCCGCTACGAGGTCGTCTACACACATCGCCACGAGGTCCCATCCCAGACCATCGACCCTGTCCCATCGCCTGGCCAGCTCTGCCTTCGTCCCTACGCCGTCGGTGGACATCATGAGGACGGGGTCGGTGTAGCCCGTGGGGATCGAGATACCTGCCGCAAACCCGCCAAACCCCCCAACGACACCCGGATGCCACGTCTTCGTCACCGCGGGACGGATGCGGTCGACGATCTGGTCTGCAGCTTCGAGATCGACACCGGCATCGCGATAGGTGGCCATCAGGACCGTTCGAGGAGGAACTTGTCGCCGGTGGTGGGGACATCCGTCGGGTAGTCGCCCGAGAGGCATGCAGTGCAGAAGCCGTCCACCGGTCCACCGGTCGCAGTGATGAGGCGGGCGAGGTCGAGGTAGGCGAGGCTGTCCACGTCGAGGAACGCCGCGATGTCCTCGACGGACCTGCCAGCCGCCAGCAGGGTCGAGCGGTCCCCGGTGTCCATGCCGTAGAAGCAGGGCCACCGATACGGTGGCGACGAGATCCGGAGATGGACTTCGGTGGCTCCGGCCTCGCGGACCATCGAAACCAGCTGGCGCGTCGTCGATCCGCGGACGATCGAGTCGTCGACGAGTACGACCCTGCGTCCGTTCAGCTCCCCCGGCATCGCGTTCAGCTTGAGCCGGACACCCCGATCACGTATCGACTGTGCAGGTTGGATGAAGGTCCGGCCCACGTAGCGGTTCTTCACCAGACCGTCGGAAAACGGCAGCCCGGCCGCGGCGGCGAAGCCCTGCGCCGCGGGGATCCCCGACTCCGGGACGGGTACGACGACGTCGGCATCCGCCGGGTCTTGCCGTGCCAGCTCCTCGCCCATGCGGCGCCGTGCGGCGTGCACGTTGTTGCCGTAGAGAATCGAGTCCGGCCGTGCGAAGTAGACGAACTCGAACAGACAAAGCCCCCCCGATTCGATCGGGGCGAGGGAGGTCGTCGTGACGCCCTCATCGTCGATCACGACGATCTCGCCGGGTTCGACGTCGCGGACCAGCTCTGCTCCGAGAAGGTCGAGCGCGGCCGTCTCGGAGGCGAGTACCCACCCCGAGTTCTTCCGACCGATGCACAGGGGACGGAAGCCGTGCCGATCGCGCACGCCGACCAGCCTCGTCTGGTCCATCACGGTGAGTGTGAAGGCTCCCTCGAGCCGGCCGACCGTGGCTTCGATCGCCTTCTCGAGGGCGACGCCGTTCTCCATCTCGTTTGCGATCGCCTCGGCGATCAACTCGGAGTCCGTGGTTGCGGGCATGGCTCCCATCTCGTCCGAGAGCTGCCGGGTGTTCGTGAGGTTGCCGTTGTGGGCGACGGCGATGCCGTTCTCGCCTACCTGCCGGTACACGGGCTGTGAGTTCTCCCACAGCGGGGAGCCGGTCGTCGAGTACCGGGTGTGTCCCACCGCTACATGGCCGGTGAGCCCCGCCAGCACGGACTCGTCGAAGACCTGATCGACCAGGCCGAGATCCTTGTACACGGTCATCGTGTCTGCGTCGCTGACGGCGATGCCTGCGCTCTCCTGGCCGCGGTGCTGGAGAGCGAACAAGCCGAAGTAGGCGAGACGCGCTACTTCGTGGCCCGGGGCGTAGAGCCCGAGCACGCCACAGGCTTCACCTGGCCGATCGTCGGGTGGCAGCGAGGTCTCCACGTCGGGCGATTGTACGCCGTCGGGGCTGAGGCTTTGCGATCGTCAGAGGAGCGCAAGAAACACCATCAACACGGCGAGGGCGGCGAAGGCGATTCCGGTTCGGATCGCTCTCGCATTCGGCTTGCCCGCAGCCGTGATGGACCACAGCCACGCCACGAGGGCTCCCGCGAGGAGGCCGCCGACGTGGGCTCTCCAGTCGATGCGCGGGATGAACAGCGGGAGGGCCAGGTTGATGAGCAACAGGACCCCGAGCTGGTTGAACATCGCCCTTCCCGCCGGCGTCGAGCGGAGCTTGTAGGACACGAACAGCCACGCTCCGAAGAGCCCGAAGATCGCACCGCTGGCTCCCACGGAAAACCCGTTTGCCGGGCCGAACGCCACGGCGAAGACCGATCCACCCGCGGCGGAAGCGAAGTAGATGCCGGCAAAGGCCGGGCTGCCGACCTCGCGCTCGAGCCGGGGGCCGAAGAGGTACAACGCATACATGTTGAAGAGGATGTGCATCGGTGAGGTGTCGTGAAAGAACACCACCGTGAGCCCTCGCCAGATCTCACCGGCGCGGATCTCGCGCGTGTCGGCCGCAAACCGGATGGCGAGGTCGATCCAGGCGTCGCGGGCCAGGAAGCTCACCAGGAAGAGCAGGACGCTGACCGCGATGAGCGAGTACGTCACGGGCGAGGTCTCGAAGGAGGGCCCCGCGGTCGCACGGCGGGCATCGACGACGCGGTACCGCCCGTGCGGTTTGACGCACTCCGGGCACTTCTGGCCCACCGGCGCATCGTGGGAGCAGTCGACGCAGATCGGCCGATCGCACTCGGAGCACCGCAAGCGGGTCGGCCGGTCCGGGTGCCGATAGCAGACGGTGGTCTCGGTGCGCTCTTCCATCGTTGTCGGTGTCAACCTAGAGCGGGCACGGGGTTAATCCCGAGCACCCTGAGCCCGATGCAACGACCAGACGGGTCGAGCCATCTACGCTCCTCGCTGATGCCTCTTCTCGACCAGTCGATCCCGGTGTATGCGCTCATGGGCCTCGACCTGGAAATCGAGGCGGGGGGCAGGGCGGTCGGCCGCATGACGGTGACCGAGCAGCACTACAGCCAGGCGGAGCGGATGCACGGCGGTCTCGTGTTCGTGGCCTTCGACACGGTAATGGGTGGCGCGGTCCGATCGCTCATCGAGCCCGGCACCGACATCGCGACGATCGACATCTCCATGCGGTTCATCCGCATGGTCTACACCGGTGAGCTGCGTGTCGAGGCCGAGGTGTACCACCCCGGCAGGCGGGTCATGCAGGTGCGCGCCGATGCGTTCGAGCACCGGGGCAAGCTGGCCGCGACTGCGACGGGTGCCTTCGTCGTCCTTGGAGATCATTGACCGGCGTTCACGCCGGTACGGTGTTTTCGACGCTGCGGTACACGTCGACCGCAAACGCTGCGTTCATCACGAAGACGCTGCCGAACATGAGCCAGTAGAGGGTCGGCTCGGATTCACGGATGCCGAACTCGACGATCGTCAGGCCTATGACGCCGGCAAGCCAGAGTACGGCCAGCTCCCGCTTGACGCCGGCCACGAGATAGCCGAGACCGGGGAAGAAGAAGTTGAGGGCGGTGGGGATCCATCTGTTCATCGTTCGAGCCTTCCTTGCGATGGTGTCCCTGCGATCGTAGGAAGGAGTCTGGCACGATGGAATATACAGATAGATACTTTTCATACTCTGTCGTATCATCACCGGGATGGATCCTCTCCGCGACATCCTCGGCACCGTGCGACTGGCGACATCGGTGTTCTGTCGTGCGGAGCTCTCTTCGCCGTGGTCGTTGCGGAGCGGGCGGCGTGAGGTCGGCGTGTTCCATGCGATCGTCGAGGGATCTTGCTGGATCGAGGTCGAGCACGAGCCGCCGGTCGAGCTGCGTGCCGGCGATGTGGCGCTCGTTCCCCATGGTGCGGAGCACACGATGTCGGATCGCCCCGGTGCTCCTGCGACCGACATGCGGTCGCTCGACCCCACGAGGGCAGAAGGGGGTGTCGACGTGCTCACCTTTGGCGGCGACGGCGAGGGCACCCGGCTGTTCTGCGGTCGGTTCCAGCTTCCCCACAGCGAGATCCATCCCCTGTTCTGCGAGCTCCCGGACCTCGTCGTGCTCCATGGAGACGCCACGCTCGTCGAGTGGGTCGAGGCGTCGGTCCGCCTCATCAGCCGCGAGATCGCCTGGTCCCGTCCCGGTGCGGACACCGTGGTGAGCAGGCTCGGCGATGTGCTCGTCGTCGAAGCGATCCGGTCGTTCGTCGAGTCCGCCCGTCCTCCGATCGGGTGGCTCAAAGGTCTGGGCGATCCCGAGATCGCCCGCGTGCTCGGTCTCATCCACGGCTCGCCGGGCGCACCCTGGGACGCGGCCTCGCTGGCGCGCGCCGTAGGGCTGTCGAGAGCGACCCTGTTCCGGAGGTTCCGTGCCCTGATCGGTGTCACGCCCGCGGCCTATCTCCTTCGGTGGAGGATGCATGTGGCGGCCGGGCTGTTGCGTGACGACGGGGCCACCGTGGCTGCGGCGGCCCGGAGGGTCGGCTACGCATCAGAGGCAGGCTTCAGCAGTGCGTTCCTCGCCGTGACCGGGCTCAGGCCCGGCGCCTACCGGCGTGCGGCCTGACGCGCCCGAGAGGAATTCCGCTGATTCCGGATCCAACCGTCAGATGTCGATGGCGTCGTGCGTCTCTTCTCATGAAAGGAGGCTCATGATGAAGAAACTCATCGTCACGGCAGCCGCCGTGCTTCTCATTCCGGGTGCAGCCTGGGCATCCAGCGAGGTCCAGACCGAACCGGTGGTCGATGGTGATGTGGTCACCGACGTCCCCGGCGATGTCGCCAAGGACGATCCGTTGCGCGACTGGGTGACGGATCGCGTCACGGACCGTGTGACCGACAAGGTGACCGATCGTGTGCATGACCGGAGGACGGATCGTGTG
>JBHHXA010000170.1:0-5447 GCA_046756805.1 Acidimicrobiia bacterium | reverse complement strand
GTCGTGTACTACCTCAGACCGAGGCTCACCGGTCGCAGCGGGTTCGTGCCGACGCAGCTGTCGGTGATCGGCCTGTGGTCCCTCGGTTTCGTCTGGGCTCTCACCGCCCCGAGCGACCTCACGTATGGTCCCGGGCCCGATTGGCTCGACACCATCAGCGTGATCTTCGGCGTCGGGATGGCGATACCGGTCGCGGTGATCTTCGCCGACATGGTGACGGCGATGCGTGGCAGATGGCACGACGTCTCGGATGCGACGTCGATGCGCTACGTGATGGCCGGCGCCGTTGCGCTGGCGTTGATCCCGGTGGTGAACCTCATGGTCGCTTTGCGGGGAACCTCGGCCATCGTGGGCTTCACCGACTGGCTGGGCGCCGTCGAGTTCCTCGCCGTCGGTGTCGCGGCGACCTTCTGGCTGCTGGCGTATCTCTCGGTGGCCGGCCCGGACCTGGGTCGCGGCGGCCCGCCGAGTACGAGATGGCCCTATCTCGTCACGGTGCTCGGGGCGATGGTGTTCATCGCCGGTCTCCTCCTGGGGGGCCTCCAGGTGGGGCTCACCTGGCTCGGCGGTGCCAACACGCCGGGTGTGGTCAATACGGGGAACGGATTCGAGACCTCGGCCGAGGCGCTCCAGGGTGTGTACGTGCTGCGTCTCGTCGGCTACGCCATCTATGCCTACGGTCTCGTCTGGTTCATGGCTCGATTCGTCCTGCCGGGTCGCCCCGATGGGCCACCGGTCCCGGCAGATGCCTCGCAGCCTCCCGAGATCGACGCCGATCTGGCACTTCGCGTTCCGCTCCGGTATCGCAAGCTCGTCGTGGGCGCCGTTGCGCTCTTCGGTCTCGCCGTGGGGCTCGCGCTGGTCCTCCCATCTCTCGAGGCCGACGAAGCGACCCTCCTGGCGGAGCGATCTCGCAGCTATGCAGATGGCACCGCGGTCGCTGAGGGCCGCGAGGTCTATCTGCGCGAAGGGTGCCATGTGTGCCACACCCAGGTGGTGCGTCCCATCATCTCCGACGTCGGGCTGGGGGCTGTGAGCCAGCAGGGGGACTATTCGGATGAGACGCCCGCCCTCATCGGATCGCTGCGCATCGGACCCGATCTCATGCATGTCGCCTCTCGTGTGCGTGACGATGCGGACGGGGGCGACACCGCGGCCTTCGTCGCTTCCCACCTCTCGGACCCAAGGCAGCTGCGACCGTGGTCGATCATGCCCGCATACGACTACCTCTCCGCTGAGGATCTCGGCATGCTCGTTGCCTACATCGTCTCGCTCGACTGACGGATCACCATGGACGAAATCCTCCAACTCGTATCGGACCGAACCGGCGTCCCCGCCGATCTCCTGGGCCGCGCCGCAGCTGCCCGCGCCCAGGCGAGCGGTGTCCCGGTGGAGCAACTCGTCGCGAGTTGGTCGGGTGGCGCCGCGCCTGCTGCTGCCGCCCCCTCACCCCAACAGACGGCCGATCCTGCACCGGCCGCCCCCGCCCCATCTCCGGCACCGGCACCAGCACCCGCGCCTGCCCCCCCGATGGAGGTCGCTGAACCCGCAGTAGAGGTGCTGGCGCCGGAAGAGGTACCGCCTGCTGAGCCCGGGGAGGAGCTCGAGGCCGAGGCCCCGGTTTCCGCACTGGCGAGCTTCCCCCGCTGGCTTGCGGCCTCGTTCGTCGTACTGCCGCTCGTGGCCGTCCTCTACGCCGTCCTCACACCCGCCGCACCCGACTGTGGGAACGCGGGGCAGCTCGCCGTGGACCCGGTGACGGGCGTCGCCGTCAATTGCGACGGCACACCGTTTGGGGCCGAGGCCGTCGACTTCTTCTCGATGGGCGAGGGTCTGTACGAAGCGAAGTGCGTCGCCTGTCACTCCGCAGACGGGAGCGGCGGGGTCGGCCCGGCGCTCACCGGGGGGGCGGTGGTGGAGACCTTCCCCTCATGCGACAACCACGTCGAGTGGGTCACGGTCGGCTCTGCGGGCTGGCCGGAGAGCACCTACGGTGCGGTGGCCAAGCCGGTCAACGGGGGGATGCCGGGCTTCGGGTCCGACCCCTCGCTCACGGCACAGGATCTTGCTGCGATCGTGCTGTACGAGCGCGTGGCATTCGGTGGCGAACCGCTTGCAGACGCGGAGGGCTCGTGCGGTCTCGGCGTCGCCGTGGCCGCTGCGCCCTGACGCAGGGCTGGGGCCGGGCCGCCACCGCTTCTCGGGATTCCGGCTTGCCCGGTCCGCTCCCTAATCTCGCAGCCATGCCGTTTCAGCCAGATGTCGTCGTCGTAGGTGGCGGTCCCGCAGGCGCTGCGACCGCCTACTGGCTGGCGAAGCGCGGTGTCTCAGTCGTCGTTGTCGAGAAGAAGTCGTTTCCGAGGGAGAAGACGTGTGGCGACGGGCTGACACCGCGGGCGGTGCGACAGCTCCTCGACATGGGCTACGACTTCGACATCCCTGAGCTGCACAAGGTGCATGGATTGCGCGCCTACGCGGGCGAGCTCACCATCGAGCTCCCTTGGCCCGAGCACACGACGTACCCCAATTGGGGCGCCGTCATCCGGCGAGCCGATCTCGACATGCAGGTTGCGGCGCTCGCGGAGAAGCAGGGGGCGATCGTGCGGCAACGGACCGAGGCGGTGGCGCAGCTCGAGAGCGGTCGGCTCACCGGGGTCGAGCTCCAACTGAAGGACGGGCGGGAGGTCGTGGACCGCGAGGTGGTCGAGCCGCGCGTCGTCGTGGTCGCAGATGGCTCGCTCTCTCGGTTTGGCAGAGCCCTGGGGACCGCACGGCGCAAGGATTATCCATACGGCCTCGCGGTGCGCGGCTATTTCGCAAGCGAGAACTCGACGGATCCGATGCTCGAGAGCCAGCTCAACATCCTCGACGCCGAGGGCAGGGCGATGCCCGGCTACGGCTGGGTCTTCCCACTGGGTGACGGGACGGTCAACATCGGCGCCGGGCTGATGTCGAGCTTCAAGGGTTGGAAGGACGTCAACACGTCACGCATCCTCGAGGCGTACGTGGAGGGCCTCCCTCGGCACTGGGGGATCGACGAGTCTTCCGCCGTGTCGAAGCCGGTCGGTGGCAAGCTCCCCATGTCGTTCTCGGTGGGTCCGGCGGTGGGCAGGAACTGGATCGCGGTCGGTGACGCTGCGGGCGCCGTCAACCCGTTCAACGGGGAGGGCATCGACTACGCCTACGAGACGGGGAGGAAGGCGGCTTCGGTCATCGTCGACGCCCTCGCCGCTGAGGACCTCAGCCTCTTGCAGCGCTACCGGGATTGGATCGAGGACGAATACGGCGACTACCACCGCGTGGCGCGGGCCTTCGTGATCGCGATCGGGAACCCGGTGCTGATGCGGACGTTGACCAGAGTCGGCCTCCGGTCGCGGCCCCTCATGGAGTGGGTGCTGAAGGTGATGGCGAACCTCCTCGAACCGGAGGAGCGAGGTCTCTCGGAGCACGTGTTCCGGGCCATCGAGAAGGTCGTCGGAGTCGGTCCCGACCCGCTCTTGCGGCGGTGATCGGTACCGCCGGGCAGCGCACCACGGCGTTCGCCGGCGCCCCTCCGATTTCGGGGTGCGAGGATTTTGGAGGGACGAGGTGCGTTCCTAGTCTCCGCTTCGCACAAGGAGCCCCAGGATGACCCTCGCCGACTACCTCCCGATCGCGATGATGTTCGTCCTCGGTGTCGGGTTCGCATCCGTTGCGATGTACCTCTCCTGGCGAATCAGCCCCAACAAGCCGACACCCGAGAAGCTCGCACCGTACGAGTGCGGCATCGTCCCGCTCCAGGAGCCCGTCGAGCGCTTTCCCGTGAAGTTCTACATGGTGGCGATGCTGTTCGTCATCTTCGATGTCGAGATCGTCTTCTTGTTCGCGTGGGCCGTGCGATTCGACCAGCTCGGTTGGCCGGGGATCGCGGCCATCGGGATCTTCGTTGCGCTGCTCGTCGAGACGCTCGTCTACGCATGGAAGCGGGGAGCCCTCGACTGGAACGTGGCTCGCCGCGCTCGCTACCGGCCCGTCGTGGCACCAGACGTCATTCAGGAGGAAGCCGCCTGATGGCAGGGAGGACCGAGCCTCCCGGCTTTCTGTTGACCACGCTCGACAAAGGCGTCAACTGGGCCAGGACACGTTCGATGTGGGGTGCGGTGTTCGGTCTTGCCTGCTGCGCCATCGAGATGATGGCCACCGGAGCGTCGCACAACGACCTGGGACGGTTCGGGATGGAGGTCTTCAGGGCCTCGCCGCGCCAGGCCGACCTCATGATCGTCGCCGGTCGCGTGTCGCAGAAGATGGCCCCCGTCCTGCGTCAGGTCTACGACCAGATGACGGAGCCGAAGTGGGTCATCTCGATGGGCGCATGTGCTTCCACGGGTGGCATGTTCAACAACTACGCCCTCGTCCAGGGTGTCGATCAAGTGGTGCCGGTCGACATCTACGTCCCGGGATGCCCTCCGGGCCCGCAGTCGCTCATGCACGGGATCCTCACCCTGCACGACAAGATCATGGTCGGCGAGATCGCACGATGACCAGCGAGGATCACGTCGAGATGGAGGCCGCCACCGCAGCCGTCGATGTCGCGCAGGGCGGCCCGTCGAGCGCGACCGGCGCGTTCACCGCTGCCGCCCCCGGCGCCGTCGTCACTTCGGTTGGGGAGCGGGTGGACGAGGTGGCCGTGCCTCGCGAGGAGTATCTCGATCTCGTCGCCGCTGCCAGGGCCGAGGGGTACGACACGTTCGTGGATCTGTGCGGGGTGGATTACCTCAGGCGGACACCGCGGTACGAGGTGGTCCTCGGGCTGCTCGACCAGGCCCGGGCGCGTCGTCTGATCGTGCGTGTCGGCGTTCCCGGCGTGGATCCTGCGCTGGCGTCGGTCTCTGGGGTGTTCCCCGGTGCCAACTACTTCGAGCGGGAGACGTTCGACCTCTTCGGCATCCTCTTCGAAGGTCATCCCGATCTCACCCGCATCCTTCTCCCCGACGACTGGGAGGGGCACCCCCTTCGCAAGGACTACACCGTGGGATCCGTCCCCGTGCAGTTCAAGGATTCGCCGCACGCATCATGACCACAGGACGCACACCATGAGCGACACCCCGAGCGTCGTCACCGGCGACTTCGAAACGCCGACTACCGATCCGCCGCCCGAGGGACAGGCCACCGCTTCTGCCACTGCCGACGATCGCCGCAGGGTCCACGACGTGTGGGTGGCGGGTACTGAGGAACCGTCGTGGGTCAAGCAGTCGACCGACGAGGGCGCCCAGGAGCTGCTGCCCGAGGCCGACGACCCCGGCGCCGCGGCGCAGCGGGGCACGCTCGTGAGCGACGACTTCGTGGTCGAAGCAGGAAGCGACGAAGACGAGCTGCAGATCATCAACATGGGCCCGCAGCACCCCTCGACCCACGGAGTGCTCCGGCTCCACCTCGAGATGGAGGGCGAGACGATCCGCCGCGTCAAG
>JBHHXA010000169.1:0-5575 GCA_046756805.1 Acidimicrobiia bacterium | reverse complement strand
GGCCCTGTCGACGAGGCGGTTGTCGTCGATCAGTACTTCGGCACGTGCGTCCCGGTCGTGGAGCGCTGCCGCCACGCGCCTCATTGCCAGACGCAGACCCCGATAGTGATCTTCCGTCGCAAACCTGGCCACCACACCGGACGCTGCCGTGCTTGGACCCGGAGATCCCGCGGCAGGCAGATAGGACCACGCCCCGACGACAATGGCTCTCGCCCACGAATAGGTACGTCTCACGTCGGTTGCGACCACGGGGTCGGCGTATGTGAAACGGAGTCGGGCCGTGGCTCCCGTCGCCAGGCGGACGGCCATCGACCGCTCCACCTCCGGGAAGGGATCCGCGTCGCACACCCCGGCAGCCACGCAACCCGCATCGAGGGCCACCCCGGTGACGAGTCCTGTCAGGTCCATGACCCCGAGGATATGACACCCGCCGAACCGGGGCGCCGCTGGTGCGGGTTACCGGTGCCACGCAGGTTGACGCCCCGACGGGGCGGGTGTGGGAACGCCCTTGCCCTCCCACACCCTCACGCCGCCGCCACCCCCCGAAACGCAGACCCGACGCCTTCAACCCGAAGCAATCTCGCGATCCGGCCGGCCGCCGGGGGTGAGCCCGCCTCCCGGATCTGCGGGTCTCTCGACGAGCCGGAGCGGTGCGATCAGACCCGCATCGGAGAGCGCGTCGAGTGCTTCGCTCTCCTCGGGATGAAGATCGACCGGCGTCCCGATCTGGACGAAGGCCGAAATGACACAGTCGTCGCACGCTGCTGTGTGCTGCATCACACAGCTGTCGCAGTCGATGATCATCGCCACCTCCGTTTCCGTGACCGGCTCCGGCCCGCCCGACTCGTCGTGACCCGGAAGACGGGACCGACGCCCTCTGGATCCGTTCCAACAACGTATCGGGCGCCTGTGACAGAAAGTCGTACGCGGACGACGGAGCACTACCGTCTCGACGAAGGGACCGGGAAGGGAGAACACCGTGCAGCTCGGGGTGGCGCTGGGAGTCTGGGGAGCGAGGGCGAGGCTCGACATCGACATGGTGAAGAGAGCCGAGGAACTCGGGTACCGATCCGTATGGGCTGCAGAGGCGTGGGGCACTGATGCCGTAACGGTGCTTGCGTGGATCGGCGCCAGGACGAAGCACATCATGCTCGGATCCTCCATTCTCCAGATGCCGGCCCGCACTCCTGCCATGACGGCGATGACGGCCGTCACTCTCAACGAACTGAGCGGTGGCAGGTTTCTGCTGGGACTCGGCCTCAGCGGCCCCCAGGTCGTCGAGGGTTGGCACGGCCGGCCCTACGGCAAACCGCTCGGCAAGACCCGCGAGTACCTCGACATCGTCCGCACGATCGTCGCCAGAGAGACGCCGCTCGTACACGACGGTGCCCACTACCAGATCCCCTATCGGGGGCCGGACGCCTCCGGCCTCGGCAAGCCGCTCAAACTCATCACCCATCCCACCGCGGACATCCCGATCTATCTCGCCGCGATCGGGCCCCGCAACGTCGAGCTCAGCGCCGAGATCGGCGACGGCTGGCTACCCGTGTTCTTCTCACCCGAGAAGGCCGGCGGCGTCTTCGGCGAGGCGCTGGAAAGGGGTTTCGCCGCATCACAGAGACCCGATGCGGCCCGGAACTTCGACATCGCGCCCATGGTGACCGCCGTCATCGGCGAGGACGTGACGACTGCCAGGGCTGCGGTGAAGCCCGGCCTCGCCCTCTACATCGGGGGCATGGGCGCCAAAGGAAGGAACTTCTACTTCGATCTTGCGTGCCGCTACGGCTATGCGGAGGCCGCAGAGCAAGTGCAGGAGCTGTACCTGGGTGGGAATCGGCTCGCCGCTGCCAAGGCCGTGCCTGACGACCTCGTGGACGAGGTGGCCATCGTGGGGACGAGATCGATGGTGGCAGAGCGACTCGTCGCGTGGCGGGACGCCGGCGTCACGACTCTCATCGTCAGCGCACCGGACCCCGACACGATGGAGACCCTCGCCGATCTGGTGGCCTGACGACCACGAACGCAAGCCCGGTCCAGCAGTCAGCCGCGGAGCAGGCCCACCAGCGCCTCCGACCACAAGACGACTGCCCCGACCGCCTCGGCGTGCTCACGCACCTCGCGATCGCTCGACACGACGACCACATTGCCGTCGACCGCAGCTGCGAGATCGGCGATCTCCTCATCTGCCAACCGATCGCAGGGAGCGAAGCGAACCTCGAGCCCTCCGGAGCGGACCGAAGGAACCCGCTCCCCGGCGACGGAGGAGTCGTACACGACGACCACAGAGTGCCCGCTCGCGGACTGCCGGTGCATGAGCCGCATCGCCTGGTCGAGTTTGCGCCGCCCCGCCCCCGAGTCGAACCCGTGACCTTCGGAGCGAAACAGCACGTTGTAGCCGTCGATGATCACCGTGGCCGCCGGCGCACTCATGAGCCAGGCAAGCGCATCGGCGGAATCCGGCGCGACTCCCGGCGCCAGGGCGAATGACTCGCCAGGCTCGTCGGGTGGTTCGGGTTGAGCGGCGCCCCCGGGAGAGAGACGGGATGCGACCTCGACCTGGAGGTCGAGCGTGCGGGCGAGCTCGATCGGTTCGGTCGGCAGCGAACCTCGAACAGCACCGTCGTCGGACTGCTTTGGTCGTCGCAACTTGCGGACCCTGGTCCGCAGCGCATCGATCGTGTGCTTCGCCTCAGCGGCGGTCGTCTCGGCAGCGATGAGCCGGTCCTGGACCGCGGCGAGTTCCCTGCCGTCCGCCGCCGGCTCCTGCAACGCCCCCGAAGCAGCTGTGTCGTCATGTCGGCGCTGCAACCGCTCGATGCGCTGCTGCGCTTCGGATCGGGCCACGTCGGCAGCAGCGATGGCTTCCTCGAGCCTGGCCGCCGCCTCAGCGGCAAAACGCTCCTGGCGCGCCGCCTCGCTCGTCGCCGCGGAGACTTTTGCTGCTGATGCCGACTGGGTCTTGTCGGCCAATGCCGTGGCGATCAACGCCCACCAGCCATCGGGTCGCTCGACGAAAGCGAGGGCGATCTCATCGTCCTCACCGAGCTTGTCGGCTACCTCGGAACGGAAGACTTCGTCTTCGTCGATCACCGTGAGCAACGATCTCGCCAGCGGAGGAGGCAGAGACCGGGCAGACGACTGTGCCACCTTCGCCAGCTTCGCCGGGATCTGCGGCCCATCCCGGTCCGCAAGTGCATCGCGACCTGCTGAGACGACACCCCGCAGCAGCGTGATGAGCTCGGTCGTGATGATCGCCATGCGGTGCCCCGCGTCGGTTCAGGAGGGAGCTGGAAACTACCAGGGCAGGGATCGCCTGCGTCGCGGAGCCTCAGGTGCGACACCCTCCCCGGTCCGCTGGTGCGGCCCCACCAGGGGCCGAGACCGGGTTGAGCAGTGGCTCGGGCCGCAGCCACTGCGGTGGGGCCGCTTGACACGAGAGGATTGCTGCCACATACTCGCTCCCCAGACCCAGGCAAGGAGCCCACGTTGTCCCTCACGCTCGTAGTCCTCATCGATTAGCGCATACGACACAACCCGTCGTGTGCGCCTGCAACCCTCCACCCGGAGGGTTTTCTAGTACGTGGACTGCGGCGCGGCATCGGTAGACCGGCAGGAGCCCCCATGACCGAAGAGCTGAGTGGAGCGCACGCTCTGATTCGTGCCCTCGAACTCGAGGGTGTCGACGTCGTGTTCGGGGTGCCTGGTGGTGCGATCCTGCCGGCCTACGATCCGCTGCTCGACAGCCCGATACGTCACGTGCTCGCCCGCCACGAGCAGGGCGCAGGTCACATGGCATCGGGCTACGCGCACGCCTCGGGACGGGTGGGCGTGATGATCGTCACCTCGGGTCCGGGTGCGACGAATCTCATCACCCCCCTGCAGGACGCCCATATGGACTCCATCCCTGTGGTCGCCATCACCGGCCAGGTAGCGACGAGTGCCATCGGCAACGACGCCTTCCAGGAGGCGCACACCTGGGGCATCTCCATGCCCTGCACGAAGCACAACTACCTCGTCACCAACGCCGAGGACATTCCCGACGTGATCCACGAGGCGTTCCACCTCGCCGCCACCGGCCGACCCGGTCCTGTTCTCGTAGATCTCCCGAAGAACGTGCTCGCGGGAACGATGACGTGGCGCCGCGCCGGTGAGCTCAGCCTCCCGGGCTACAAGCCTTCGCGCCGGGGCCACCCCCGCCAGGTCAAGGCCGCCGTCTCCCTCATCCAGGCATCGGAGCGGCCCGTCCTCTATGCAGGCGGAGGCATCATTCGCGCCGATGCCACCGTCGAGCTCCGTGCGTTTGCGGAGCTGGCCAACACTCCGGTCGTCACGACGCTCATGGCCCGCGGTGCGTTGCCCGACTCCCACTCGCTCTGCCTGGGGATGCCGGGGATGCACGGGAACTACACCGCCATCACGGCCATGCAGAAGTCGGATCTCCTCATCGCCATCGGCTCCCGGTTCGACGACAGGGTGACGGGCGACGTCGCCACGTTCGCACCGACGGCCAAGGTGGTCCATGTCGACGTCGACCCTGCCGAGATCGGGAAGGTGCGAGCCGTCGACGTGCCCATCGTCGGCGATGCCAAGGTCGTTCTCGACCAGCTCTTGGACGCCATGGAGAAGGAGCTCGCGGGGGCGACGGCCCCGAAGAGGTCTCCCTGGTTCACGACGATACGGGGGTGGCAGGAGCAGTATCCGCTCGCCTACGACCAGGAGCGGGAAGGCCCCATCCAGCAGCAGTTCGTCATCGAGGAGCTGCACCGATTGACCGGAGGCGACGCAATCGTCGTTGCCGGGGTCGGCCAGCACCAGATGTGGGCATCGCAGCATTGGGGTTTCGAGCGCCCCAGGACGTGGATCAACTCCGGTGGGCTGGGGACGATGGGATACGCCGTCCCGGCCGCCATCGGCGCCAAGGCGGCGATGCCGGACGAGACCGTGTTCGCCATCGATGGCGACGGCTGTTTCCAGATGACGCTCCAGGAGCTCATCACGGCGTCGACCGAGCACATCCCGGTGAAGATCGCCGTCATGAACAACGGCGCCCTCGGCATGGTCAAGCAGTGGCAGACGCTGTTCTACGGCGGCCGCCTCAGCGCCGTCGAGCTCGGCGATGCCGCTCCTGATTACGTGAAACTCGCCGAAGCGATGGGATGCGCGGGTCTGCGTGCCGAACACCCATCGGAGGTCGCCCCCACCCTCGAGAAGGCGCTCGCCATCAACGACAGGCCCGTCGTCGTCGAGTTCCGGTGCGACCCGGATGCGATGGTGTTCCCGATGGTCCCAGCCGGTGCCTCGAACGACGATGTCGTCGTGTCCAGGGAGGACCTGCCGTGAACCAGCATCACGTCATCAGCGTCCTCGTGGAGAACAAGCCTGGTGTCCTTGCTCGGATCTCGTCGATGTTCGCCAGACGCGGATTCAACATCCATTCGCTCGCGGTGGGGCCAACCGCCGATCGCCACATGTCACGTGTCACCCTCGTCGTGGACGGGCCCGAGATGGAGCAGATCATCAAGCAGCTCTACAAGCTCGTGAACGTCGTCAAGGTCACGGAGATGATGCCCGGTGA
>JBHHXA010000168.1:0-5589 GCA_046756805.1 Acidimicrobiia bacterium | reverse complement strand
TCTCCGCACCCTCACTCGTCATGTGGAGATACACGGGGGCGGACCCGGGGTGGTTGGCGAGCGCACCCTTGAGACGGTCGACGGTCGCCCGCGACAGCCGGGTTGCCGGCACCCGAAGCCGCACCATCTCCTCGACCGCCAGCTCGGGTTCGCGGATCTCCTGAGCGATGAACTTGACCTCGTCGCCCCGATGGTCGACCCGCCCGGTGATGACGAGCACCGCATCCTCCCGGATGAAGGGCCCGTGTTCGGCAACCGTCCTGGGAAACGCAACCACCTCCGTCGCTCCGGTGAGGTCCTCCAACGTGAAGAAGAGCATCGGATCGCCGCTCTTCGTGTAGCGCCGCGTGATGGGACCGACGATGCCACCAATCGTCACCTTGGCCTTGTCCTCTTGCTCCCACAAGCCCGGAATCGTCGTCGTGCAGATACGCGCCAGCTGCTGTTCGACCCCGAGGAGAGGATGGTCGGAAACGTAGAGACCGAGCATCTCCTTTTCGAACGCCAGCCGAGTCTTCTTGTCCCACTCGAGGTCGGGGAACTCGATCGGCACCTCGTCCACCTCGGAGCTCGATCCGCCGAACAGGCTGAACTGACCCATATCCTCGGCCCTTCGCCTGGTGACGGTCGCATCGAGCATGTCGAGGTAGCGCTCGAAGAGACCGCGCCGCGACCCGTGCAGGGAATCGAATGCTCCCGCCTTGACGAGCGAGTCGATGGTGCGCTTGTTGAGCACGGCGAGGTCGACCCTGTCGACGAAATCCGGGAAGTCGCGGAACGGCCCGTTCTTGTCGCGTTCCGCGACGATCAACTCGACGACTGACTCGCCAACGTTGCGCACCGCAGACAGGCCGAAGGTGATGTCCCCGGCGTAGACGCCGAAGTCCATCGCCGATCGATTGATGTCGGGCACGAGCACTCGCAGCCCCATCGTGCGGCACTCATGGAGATAGAGGGCGGTGCGATCCTTGTCACGCTTCACCGCAGTCAGGAGCGCCGCGAGGTACTCAGCCGGGTAGTGGGCCTTCAGCCATGCGGTCTGATACGCCACGAGGGCATAGGCCGCGCTGTGGCTCCGGTTGAAGCCGTAGCCCGCAAAGTGCTCGATGAACCCGAAGAGCTCCCGGCCGAGCGCAGCAGGATGGCCCTGGGCAACGCAGCCATCGACGAACTTCTCCTCCTGCTGCTTCATGACGGCTGGGATCTTCTTCCCCATCGCCTTCCGCAGCGTGTCGGCCTCGGCCATGGTGTAGCCGGCCATCTTTCTTGCAGCCTGCATGACCTGCTCCTGGTACACCATGATCCCGAAGGTGTCCTGGAGCACCTCCTCGAGGTCCGGGTGGAGGTAGGAGATGTCGGCACGTCCGTTCTTGCGGTCCGCATACTCGTTGTGCATGCCCGCACCTAGCGGCCCCGGTCGATACAGGGCGTTGAGGGCGATGAGGTGCTCGAACTGGTCCGGTTGCAGGTTCCGCATCAGCGCCCGCATCGGGCCACCCTCGAACTGGAACACGCCCATCGACTCACCGGAGCGCAGCATCTCGAACACGGCCGCGTCGTCGACGGGGACGGCGTCGATGTCGACCCTCTCCCCCCTGCCCTCCTCGATCAGCTCGAGAGCCCGCTCGATGGTTGCGAGGTTCCTCAGCCCGAGGAAGTCCATCTTGAGGAGACCGAGCGCTTCGACTCCGTGCATCTCGTACTGTGTGACGATCTCAGCCTCTTCGCCTTTGCGCTGGATGGGAACGATGGTTTCCAGCGGCTCGGGGGAGATGACGACTGCGGCGGCGTGGATCGAGTCCTGGCGGCGTAGACCCTCGAGACCTCGAGCGGTGTCGACGACCTCACGGACCTCGGGCTCGGCGCCGTAGGCGTCGCGCAGCCCCGCGGCTCCGGTGTACCAATCCCGCATGCCGGACGAAGCGCCCGGGCCCGGGTCCTCGAGACACTGCGTGAGCGTCGCCTCCTTGCCGAGGATCGCCGGCGGGATGAGCTTGGCGACACGATCACCGAGGCTGTACGGATGCCCCAGCACGCGAGCCGCATCGCGGATCGCCTGCCGTCCCTTGATCGTGGAGAACGTGATGATCTGCGCGACGTGATCGCTGCCGTATCGCTCGGCGCAGTAACGGATGACCTCTCCCCGGTACCGCTCGTCGAAGTCCATGTCGATGTCGGGCATTTCGCGACGGCCCGGGTTGAGGAAACGCTCGAAGATCAGTCCGTACGCGATCGGGTCGAGTTTCGTGATGCCCAGGCAGTACGCAACGATGCTCCCCGCGGCACTGCCCCGGCCCGGTCCCGTCCTGATGCCCCTCTCGGTCGCGTATCGGATGAGGTCCCACACGATGAGGAAGTACGAAGAGAAGCCCATCGCATCGATGACACCGAGCTCGTAGTCGATGCGGGTGCGGACTTCGTCGGGCAGCGCGTCGCCATACCGGACCCGCGCCCCTTCCTCGACGAGGCGCAGCAGGTATGAGGTCTCATCGAGACCCTCGGGGACCGGGAACTGGGGAAGAAGCGATCGCCCGAACTCGAGGTAGACGTCGGCCCGCTCCGCCACAAGGAGCGTGTTGTCGCACGCTTCCGGGTACCGGTCGTCGGGGAAGATCCGCCGCATCTCGGCAGCGGTCTTGATGTAGAAATCCTGCGACTCGAACCGGAGACGCTTCTCGTCGGACTTGTTGGCCCCGGTCTGGATACAGAGCAGGGCGTCGTGCGCGTCGGCCTCGTGGGCGTAGGTGTAGTGGCTGTCGTTCGTGGCTAGCAGCGGCGCACCGATGTCCGTTGCAATCTGGAGGAGATCACCCATGATCTGCTGCTGTGCGGGGAGGCCATGATCCTGAAGCTCGATGAAGTAGCCGTCACGCCCGAAGATGTCCTGGTAGGCCGCCGCCGCCTCTCTGGCTGCTGCGAAGTCCCGCTGCTGCTCGGCGTTACCCTCCTCAGAGGACGCATCGGGGCCGAGCAACTGCGCCACGTGACCCCCGAGGCATCCCGACGTTGCGACGATGCCCTGAGCGTGCTCTGCGAGCAGCTCCATGTCCATCCGGGGCTTGTAGTAGAAGCCTTCGAGGAAGGCCTTGCTGGCGAGCGCCATGAGGTTCCGGTACCCGGTCTCGTCGACGGCGAGCAGGTTCATGTGGTAACGCCGATCCTCGCGGCGCGGGGGCCGGTCGAACCTCGATCCCGGTGTGACGTAGGCCTCGATCCCGATGATCGGCTTGACACCCGCAGCCCGGGCGGCCTTGACGAAGTCGACGACGCCGTAGAGCACGCCGTGGTCTGTGATGGCGACGGCGGGTTGCCCGGACGCGGCTACCGCCGTGACGAGATCGTCCACTCTGGCGGCACCATCGAGCATCGAGAACTCGGTATGGACGTGCAGATGTACGAAGCTGTCGCTCACAAGTCTCCCCGAGAACTACATGCATGTAAGCATGAGGACCGTGACCTCGCCACAGCGCGATTCCCGACCCTCGCAGGGTCGGACGGCAGTGCATCGGCGAGCCTTGTCGAGGCTATTCCTTCGCCGCTTCGGGCTCGGACCCCGCCGGCTGCTTCGCCCCAGACCGGGCTGCGGCCCGCGGCCGTACGGGACGCTTCTTGGGAGTGCGTGGTGTCTTCTTCCCGGTACCGGCGGCGGCTGCGTTCTCGTCCGCGGGCGCCCTCGCCAGCGACAGCAACTCGGTGAATGCCGCACGGAGATCCTCGCCGAGGTCCTCTACGTCCGCCCCCAGGTCGTAGTCCGCGTTCAGCCCCCACATGAGCGCTCCGTCGTAGCTGAACAACGCGACTCCCATACCGTGGCTGTGCCATAGCGGCACGAGCCCATACTGAGCGACGAGGCGCGACTCGAGCATGTACAGGGGAAACTGCGGCCCGGGGACGTTCGTGACGGTGAGGTTGAACGGCCTCGCCCCCTGCGCCAGCCTGCTGGCGAGCGATACCAACGTGGCGGGCGCACCGGCGCTCATCCGTACGAGGGTGGCCGCACCTTGCGCCTGATCGGTGCGCTTGAGGTTCTCCGTCGCCGCACGCACCGCCTCGAGACGCAGCGCAGGATCCTCTTCCGAGACGGGCAGTGTCATCAACCACATCGCCACCTGGTTGCCCATGGTGCCTCGCTCGTTCTTGGATCGCACGGAGACCGGGGCCATGACCCTGAAGTCGAGCCCGGAGACATCGAAGTCCCGGCGGGCAGTGAGGAACTTGCGCATGCCGCCGGCCACGGTCGCCAACACCACGTCGTTCACCGTGCCTCCGAGCGCGTTCTTGACCTCCTTCACCTCGGCCAGGGGCGTCTCGAAGGTGGCGAACCGGCGGTTGGGACCGAGAGTCCCGTTGATCGGTGTGCGAGGCGCCTGGCTCAGCCATCCCGAGCCCAGCGAGTGCGTCACCGCCCGCACCCTGCGCGCCCCTTCGAAGGCGGCAGCCTGTACGTCCTCGGTGAGCTTCCGTGCGCTCCGCAGCGTGGAGGCCGCGCGTGCCGCCCGACGCGCCGTCTCCCTGACGACGAGTTCCGCACCCCCCGGCGCGGGTCGAGGCACGTACTCTGGTGGCGACTCGATCTCGGCCATCGGGGCGAGGTTGAGCAGCACCGCCATGAGATCGACGCTGGCAACGCCGTCGATCATGCAGTGGTGGACCTTCGAGATCATCGCAAAGCGGTCGTCTTCGAGACCTTCCACGAGGTACATCTCCCACAGCGGCTTGGAGCGATCGAGTTGCTGTGAGACGAGTCGTCCCATCAGCTCGTGGAGCTGGGTGTCGGTCCCGGGTCTGGGGAGGCTCGCGTGGCGGACGTGATACCCGATGTGGAAGTGCTCGTCGTCGACCCAGACGGGGTGACGCTCGATCGGCACGCGGGCGAGCCGTTGCCGGTATCGGGGTATCTGATGCAGCTTCGACGCCACGAACCGGGAGATTCGGTCCACGTCGATACCACCGTGAGGGTCACGAAGTGGCTCCGCCTCGAAGATCGAGAGCCCGGCTACATGCATGTGCGTCGTGCGCGACTCGAGGGCGAGAAACGAGTTGTCGAGATGTGAGAGACGTTCGTAATGACCGGCCACGGGGCTTCCCTGTTCGTCGGATCCAGCCTAGGAGGGTGTGGGAGGCGGATCGGAGGCCTCCTCCGACCGGCTCGCCGCGGAGACGGCGCCCGGGGGAACCCTGCCCTCGAGCGGCGCGCCGAGCGCTTCCAGGGACGCGACGAGATCCGGGGGAAGCGGCGACTCCACGACGACCTCCGAACCAGCCCCCGGGTGCTGCAACCGCAACCGGTGGGCATGCAGCCAAACGCGACCCGGGTCGGCCGCACCCCCGACGGCCCCGTACGTCGCATCACCGATGCATGGGGCCCCGACAGACGACAGGTGCACCCGGATCTGATGCGTGCGGCCCGTTTCGAGGCGCACTTCCAACAGCGACGCGTCATCCCAACGAGCCAGGGTTCGGTAGTGGGTCCGCGCCGGCCTGCCCTCACGCACGAGGGCCATTCGGGTAGGGCGGCGAGGGTCGCGGGCGATCGGGGCGTCGATGGTGCCGGACTCCGCGCCCCCAACGGCGCCGGCGATCAGGGCG
>JBHHXA010000167.1:0-5590 GCA_046756805.1 Acidimicrobiia bacterium | reverse complement strand
CCAAGAGCACGGCTGGTTTGCTACGTTCGGAACGGATAAGCGCTGAAGGCATCTAAGCGCGAAGCCGCCTTCGAGATGAGATCTCCCACCGGACCAACCGGGTAAGACCCCTGGTGAGAACACCAGGTTGATAGGCCGGAAGTGGAAGCGCAGCAATGCGTGTAGCTGACCGGTACTAATCGGTCGAGGGCTTGGATTCGGATTACCGACGACGTTTCGTGCTCGCTATGGAGGGCTCAAGAGCCTTCAAAGAGTTTCGGTGGCCATGGCGGCAGGGATCCACCCGTTCCCATTCCGAACACGGAAGTTAAGCCTGCCAGCGCCGATGGTACTTGGGCCGTAGGGCCCCGGGAGAGTAGGTCGCTGCCGAACACCTGTAGATTGGGGCCGTCCCGCAAGGGGCGGCCCCAATCGCGTATGGCATCACCGAGTGAGGACGAACACGATGGGCAACGACAGATCTCGCCGGTCGGGGCGTTCCCCGCGCCCGCCGCCAGGTGGCTCGAGGGACCCGAAGCGTCGCCGCGACAACCCCGCACCAAGAGGCTCGACACAACAGCGTGATGGCGGGGGCGCTCGCAGGGACCTCAAGGGTGCGGCACGCGATCTGCCTCGGTGGGTGATCGACGATCTGGCCCGCGTCACGCCACGGGAGCGGGTTGCCGCGGCGCTCGAGGCGCTGGGTGAAGCGTCCGCGAGCCTCGGCGACGGCAAGTATCACGCCGCAGTGCGACACGCGACCAAGGCGAAAGAACTCGCACCGCGAGATGCGACGGTCAGGGAGACGTTGGGGCTGGCGGCGTATCGGGTGGGGGACTGGGGGAAGGCACTGTCCGAGCTCCGGGCCTACCGGCGTATGTCCGGCGAGACGACCCATATTCCCATCGAGATGGATGTGCTGCGGGCGCTGAAGCGACCCGCAGACGTGGAGAAGATGTGGGTCGAGCTGGAACGCCGCGGCGGGCGACCGGGGGTGCAGAAGGAGGGCCTGGTCGTCTATGCGTCCCACCTCATCGATGCAGGCGACGCTGAGCGGGCTCTGGAGCTGACCGTTCCCGAGCGCACGACGGGCAAGGTGTTCCCCGAGGATCTGCGCATCTGGTACGTCGCGGCGCGCGCCGCGGCCCTTGCGGGGCAACCGGAACTGGCAGGCAGGCTCCGCAACGCCATCCTCGAGCACGACCCGTCGCTGCCCGGTATCGACGATCTAGAGTCAACTCTGCGGCGCAGCGGCCGATAAGATCACCGACAGCTCCACCGCGGAGGAGTCAGTGGTGTCTTTCATCGTCGGTCTGCTCACGATCGCCATGATGGCGAGCGCCCCCGTCGATGGGCCTGCGATGGAACGCACTCCACCGGCGTCGATCGCCTATGGCGACGACGGGATCTGGGTGGGAGCGCTGAACCGCCGTCTGGCGGATGCGGGGTTCCACCCCGACGTTGGCAACGAGTTCGGGAGACGCACCCGACACGCCGTGTACGCGCTGCAGAAGCACCACGGACTCGAGACGACGGGGCGAATCACCGAAGACATGTGGGATCTGCTCGATGTTCCCATCAGGCTGCCGGTCCGAGCCGAGCGCAACCGGGTCGAGGTAGACCTCGCGAAACAGGTGCTCTATCTGGTCGAGGAGGGGAGCGTGACGCTCGTGCTGCCCATCTCGTCCGGCTCGGGCGAGGCCTATCGCAACGGCAGGGGCGGGATCTCCCGGGCCAGGACACCCGAGGGCAAGTACACCTTCGATTGGAAGGTCAACGGCGTCCGCCGCTCGTATCTCGGCACGCTCTACAACCCCTATTACTTCCACAGCGCGGGTTACGCGATCCATGGTTCCCCGAGTGTGCCCAACTTCCCTGCGTCGCACGGGTGCATCAGGTTGACGTACTGGGACATGGACCTCATCAAGACGAAGATCGAGCTGGGCTGGTCGATCTACGTGTACGGGCAGCGGACCCCGCCGCCGGCGCCGTACGCGGTGCCGTTTCCCCCACCTGTGGCGCTCTGATCTGCGTCAGCGGTCGCGCAACGAGAGCCATCTCAGGATCCCGGTCGCCTGCATCGGCCAGAATGTGCCGGACGCGTACTCGGAGATGACGTCCTCAGGGACACCCGACTCCCGGTAGCCGGCGATCGTCCACTCCCGCAGCCGATCCGACGCCACGTCCGGGTCGCTCTCGCCGAGGGCCTCCACGAACCGGACCCACTCGTCGAGTCGGTCTTCCGCCTCCATGAGCGCGGTCGCGGGATCGTCGTGCACGCCGTAGTGAGCAAAGCCGAGAAACGTGGGGTTCCGCTCGGCCATGCGATGCAGTTGCCGGACGAGCAGCGGAGGATCGAGGTCGGGCGGTGGCGTGTTGGGCTGGACGAAGTGACCGTGGGGGAAGGCGACGCCGACTGCATCTCCCACATACATGCCGCCTCTGACGCCGTCGTGGAAGACCACGTGGTGCTTCGCATGCCCGGGGGTGTACAACACGTCGAGGGTCTCCCCTCCCCCGAGAGGGACCCGGTCACCCTCGTCGAGCACGAGAAGTCTTCCCTCGTCGATGGGAAGCATCGATCCCCACAGCTCGCGCATCCCCTCCTCTCCGTAGATGCGCTCGGCAGACGCAAGGAGGCGGCCGGGAGACGACAGGTGCCGGGCACCGCGCTCATGCACCCCGATCCGCGCGTGGGAATAGCGGCGTGCCAGGTGGCCGGCGGCGCCGGCGTGGTCGAGGTGGATGTGGGTGACGAGCAACGTCGCGATGTCGTCGATCCCGAGTTCCACGAGCGCATCGACGAGGTGCGGGAGCGTCAAACTGGGGCCACATTCCACGAGCACCGGCTCGGGTGTGTCGTAGTAATAGCACGCCAGCCGCTCGGGGACGCCCCACATCATCGCATCGATGAGATAGAGCCGATCACCGATCTGCGAGACGGATGTGCCCACCGCTTCAGACTAGAACGAGGTCGTCGCGATCCGGATCACCAACCACCCTCGGTGTACGTTGCGGTCAAGCCGGTGGTCGAGTCGTCGAAGATCCCGTACCAGGTGCCGGAGTCGCTCAACGCTGCGAGACACACTCGCTGACCCGACGACGTAGTGTCGAGGGCGAGCATGGGATGATCGGTGAGCAGCACCGGGTCCCAGAAGTTCGCGGTCGGGTCGTATGCGCCGAGGTCTGCTGTGAGCGCCGTGTAGTCGCCGGTGTCATGCCAGTGCGCCCTCTCGAGGACCAACCCGTCACGGAGGTGCGTCTGCACCGCCCGATCACGAGCCCGGTCCTGAAACCCCTGGAACGTCGGGATGGCGATGACCATCATGACCGCCACCACGAGCAGTGCGATGAGGAGCTCGAGGAGCGTCAAGCCCTCTTCGCCCCCAGGTATCCCTCGGCGATGCGGCTCAGTGTCGTGCGGCTCCTGGCACACGTTGCCATCATCGGCATCAGACGTCCGGGGATTGAGCGATCACCTCGCTCAAGACCGTGTGCGGCCGGACCGACACACTCTCATGGCAACCGCACTCGGCGATCGCATGGTCCGGCCCCGAACGGACATCTTGTTGAACCTCGTCATCGTGGTCCTCGTGTTCCTCGACGCGGTTCTCGCGCTGTCGGTGTTCGACGGGCGGGCCGCCGAACCGCTCTCACAGCCTCTCCCTGTGGCACCACCGACGACGATGGCGCCGCAACTCGACGCCGCGGAGGGCGTCTCGAGCGGGACCGTGGGACGTGAAGGGCTCGAGGCGATGCAGTCTTCGCTCGTCGTGGCTCAGGCACTCGAGATCGAGCACGGCAGACCGGTCGCAGCCGCCGATCTGGTGTCCGCCTTTCCCGAGCTCTCGTTCGTGAACGGGCTCACAGCAGCGGGAAGCGGCGTCATCGGTGTCCTCTCCAACGATGATGGGATCCTGCTCCTCACCGAGGGAGCAGGCGAGACGTGGCTGTGTGCCGCTTCGGATGCGAGCGGTTCTTCTGTGCTCGGCGCCGCCGGTACTCGAGACGACCTCGCGACGGTATCGGCGTGCATGGCGCACCCCGTCTGACGGTCAACATGTCGCAGCCGCAGCGTACGGTGCAGCGGCGACCCGCACTTCCGACACCCATCGGGAGTAACAATGGATCTCAACCTCGTCGTCCTCTCGGGTCGCCTCGCAGCACCGCCTGAACTCAGGGAAGTCGGCCGCTCGCGCCTGGCCAGGTATCTCATGACGGTGACGTCGACGAACCCGACGCGGCGTCTGGACGTCGTGCCGGTCACCGTGTGGGATCCGCCGGACGAGATCGCCAACGCCGCGCCGACAGTGGGCATGCGACTCTTGACGGCGGCGTCGGTGCAGCGGAGGTTCTGGGCTTCTGCCCACGGCCGTCGCAGCCGGCTCGAGGTGGTGGCGTCACACATCGAGTTCCGCGAGAGAGACGAGGACTGAGGGCCGGTCGGTCCCCGAGAGCACCACGCCGGCGGTAGTAGATTCCCGCCGATGTCGGGTGTAGCCATCGCCGCCGGTTCTCCGCTCGCCGCCGACGCGGGGAGAGTGATCGCCGAAGCCGGGGGCAACGCTGTGGACGCCGCCATTGCGGCGGTGGTCGCATCGATGTGCACCGATCCCGGCATCATCGCGCCTGGCGCGGGGGCCTTCATCGCCGTGTGGCCGAGCGACGGTCCCCCCGTGGTCATCGATGCGTACGCAGAGATGCCGGGACGGGGCCTTTCACCCGAACAGTTCGGCGAGGGGGCACGACGGGTGGCCATGGAGTACGGCGGCGGGATCGAGACGCTGATCGGCCACGGGTCCGTCGCGACGCCGGGTGCCTTTGCCGGGCTCGGGGCGGCGCACGATCGGTTCGGATCCATGCCATGGGCCGACCTCCTGGAGCCCACCATCGTCGCGGTCGCCGGGGGGTTCCCGCTGTCGGGAGCTGCTGCGGAGTACCTCTCGTACTCGCACGAGATCATCTTCGGCTGGGATCCTGAGAGTCACGCGGCGTTGCACCATCCGGATGGGTCCCCGATCACGCTCGGAGAGACGGTACGGCTCCCTGCGCTGGCGGACACCCTTCGGGCACTTGCCGCTGAAGGACCTGCGCTGCTCTACGAGGGCGAGCTCGGCGGGTTGCTCGTCGCGGCCGCCAGGGACAATGGCGGTCTCATCACGAAAGCCGATCTTGCTCAATACCGCGCGGTTGAGCGCGAGCCAACCCTGGTCCGGATCGGGGAGTGGACGGTCGCGACGAATCCGCCGCCTGCGGTGGGGGGCGCCTGCATGGCGGCGATGCTGCTCCTCATGGAAGAGGCCCATCTCGCGTCGTGGTCGGGCGCAGAGGTGCGGAAGGTCGCCGACGCGCAGCGCTCCGTTCTCACCTACCGCCGCGGGTCCCTGGATGGAGCCGCAGATCGGGCCGCCGCAGTGACCGAGCTCCTGGATCTGGCGCGCATCGGCGACGTGTCGTCAATCCTCTCGGCACCGTCGACGAGCCACTCCAGCACGGTCGATGCGGAGGGCGCTGCGTGTGCCATCACCGTCTCGGCCGGGTACGGATCAGGGGCGATGATCCCCGGCACGGGCTTCTGGCTCAACAACTCGCTCGGCGAGATCGAGCTCCA
>JBHHXA010000166.1:0-5598 GCA_046756805.1 Acidimicrobiia bacterium | reverse complement strand
GGCGCAGCTCGTCCCGGACCTGCTCGTCCCGCACCTCGGCTGCGAGCGCCTCGATCGCGAGCGCAGATTCTTCCACCACGGCCGCGGTCTCCCTTCGCGCCTCTTCCTCGGCATCGGCGGGCGAGGCGGGCACGGCGAGTACCACTGCTGCCGTCACGACGAACGCCACGAGTAGGAGAAGTCGCGGCGGAGGCATCACGCTGCCAAACCGATCCAGCGACCTCCCTTCGGCCCACGCCGCGGCGTTCCCGACCTGCGCCTCCTCCACCGCTGTTCGCTCCGGATGCTCTGCCAGCTCCCACGCCGTGCTGATGCGATCCATCCCCTCGAGCCGCAGGTCGATCTCCATCGCGGCGGTACGCATCGTCGGCGGCCTGACGAACGAACCCGTGACCGCGGCCACTGCGGCCGTGACCGCCGCTGCCACCGTCAAGGGTTCCGCCCAGGGCAGCACCACGACCCGTCCGACACCGATGACGAGGGCACCTCCGGCGGCGACGATCCCCAGGGCAGCGACGAGCCTGCGCAAGGCATGCGTCGTCCGGAGCCGCCTGCGCGCCGAGGTCACGAGCCGGACGATGGAGTCAGGAGGCATGCACCCGCCTCAACCTGACCCGACGCCGCTTCCCGGGAACACGAACGCGCCGAGCTGCGGACGTGAGGGCCAGCGCCGCCAGCCCGAGCTGGAATGCCAGCGTCGTAGGCCACACCGGGATTCGCGTGGGACTGGCCACGCGCGACCCACCGTCGGTGACGAAACCGGGGACTGCGCTGAGCTCACGCTCGAAGAACACGTCGTCCTCGAACCCCCCTCCGCCGAACTGGATCACCCCCGTGTAATCAGTGACCGCACCCGCAGCGAATCCTTGACGTTTGGCAAGCACCAGCCGGAAGGGCACGTATGGCGACGTCACGAGCTCGCTCCTGAAGTCGATCGGGTTGGATGACGCGTCGACCAGGCCCATGTACGGATTGAGGTGGGCTGCATACAGCTCGCGGCCGTCGTCGCGGGGGAAGCCGTTCTCGAATCGCGTCGGCCCCAGGTTGTCCGGGGCCAGCAAGAACACCTCGGCGACCAGGAGCGCCAGGGTCCCGAAGACGATGGCCACCGTCCACACATACGACCCGAGCACGGCACCCTGCACGCTCCTGGCACGCGCCGAGACCCAGATCGAGACGGCACCGATCATCACCGCAGCAGCCGCGACCATGGCGATACCTGAGATGACGTTGACGATGGTGACTCCTCCCAGCAGGACGGGAATCACGAGCAGCGGGGTGGTCGCAACCAGCAGGAGCATGATGTACGCGAGGGCCGATGCCAGCTTGCCGAGAACGATCCGCCATGCCGAGAGCTGGCTCGCCTGAAGCAGCGGCAGCGTTTGCCGCTCCTTCTCGCCGACGATCGCCACGGCTGCCTGGCCGGGCACGACGAACACCATCGCCGTCAAGAGCCCGATGAGGATCGTGTGCAGCATGAACCGTCCCATCGCACCCGAGGCAAATACCGAGCTGAGACCCGCACCTCCGAAGCTGCCGAGCTGGTTCTCGGCCGCCGACTGCGCCACGACGTAGGCGAGGAAGGTGAGGGCGCCCGCGGCGAGCACCCACACGCTGAGCAGGATCGGTGAGCGCAGCGTCCGAAACCGTTCCTGGAGCTCGCGCCGGGTGACGGGGTTCATCGTGCCGTCTCCCCACCGTTCTCGGTCAGTTCCAGGAACAGTTGCTCGAGCCCCGCCCCTTGCACCCGCCATTCGACGACGCGGACGCCCGCGGCGACGAGCGAGCCGAGCAGCGCCGCAGACGCGTCGTCGTCACCGATGAAGCTCATCCGGAAGAGATCACGCTCGACCTCGAGGTCCGCGACGTCCCCATCGCCACGAAGGATGCGCTCGACGGCACCGTCGTCGTCGGTGAGCACGCGGGCAACGATCGTGCGGTGCGAGAAGAGCCGGGCCCGGATGTCGTCGACGCTGCCTTGCGCCAGCACCCGTCCGTGGTCAACGACGGCCAGATGGGAGCAGATGCCTTCCAGCTCGGACAGGATGTGGGACGAGATCACGATCGTTCGCCCCATTCGGTGCAGCTCGGCGATGAGCTCGCGGAGTTGGACCCGGGCCCGGGGGTCGAGGCCGGAGGCCGGCTCGTCGAGCACGAGGAGCTCCGGGTCGTGGATGAGGGCCCGGGCCAGAGACAGGCGCTGCTTCATGCCCCGTGACAGTGTGTTGACGTCGGCGTCCGCCTTCTCCTCGAGATCGACGAGCGTTAGGAGGTCGGCGATGACCGCAGGTCGCGCCAGGGGACGAATGCCCTGGATCGCCGCGAAGAAGTCGAGGTACTCGCGGACGAGGAGGCCTTCGTACACGCCGAAGAAGTCGGGCATGTAGCCGACATGCCTCCGGACGGCCTTGGGATCCCGCTCCGGGTCTAGGCCTCCGACGCGCACCCTTCCTCCGTCTCGTCGCAGCAAGGATGTCATGATGAGCATCGAGGTGGTCTTGCCGGCGCCGTTGGGCCCGATGAGACCGAGCACCGATCCCCGGGGCACGCCGAGATCGGCAGAGCGCAGCGCGTGCACCCCTCCGTACCGCTTCTCCACCTGCTGGAACTCGACGATCATGCCGACGCCCACGTCAGTTCGTACCGCGACAGCCTGAGCGCCTCATCGAAGAACTCATCCCCGCTCGATGCCCTGACGACGAGGTCGCCACCGGGCGATGAGTACGCCGCCAGGTCCAGCGGCTCGCCCCACTCGATCGTCTCGAACTCTTGCGTGTCCCATCGATACGCGTCCACTGTGTCGAGTCTCGTGAAACCGGGATTGATCGATCCGGATCCGGGTGCTCCTTCGGGGACGAGGTACCGGAAGTAGACCTCGTTTGCGCCGTAGGCATAGATCTCGTCGTAGAAGCCTTCCACGCTCGACGCACCCGTCACCTCGAGCAGCTCTGGTCTGACGGCCCCGAGGGACACGACGTCCGCCCCCGCGAGATCGAGCTCCTTCACTACGAGAGTCGTGCCGGGAGCGTCGGTCCGCTTCCCGTCGACGCTGATCCTGGGAGCCGGGGTGTCGGTGAATCCGAAGAAGTACACCCCGGACCCGCGGAGATCAGATAGTTGCACCTCGGCGTAACCCGCCAGCGCGCTGACGAGGGTGAACCGGCCGCGTTGGAAACCGTCGATGTCGAAGCTGCGTCGGTTGACCGCCTCCGCGATGACCGGCTCGTAGATGTCCCTGGCACGCGAGAGGCGGATGGTCAGCGTTCCCTCCGCACCCGGCATGAGCGGTTCCGCCGCGGTGTGGCCGGCGCCGTTGACCACGACGCCCCATCCCCAGAACTCCCACGGCGTCGAGTTGATGACGGTGGCATCGCGTGACTTCCCGTCGGCTGTGAGGGTCACGTCCAGCTCCATGGCGTCGTCCTGGGTCCATGTGGCCTGAGTGGTGCCGACGCCGAGATCGTCGAGATCGAAGAAGACGGCCGGACGGCCATCGTCCGTCACCGCCTGCCGGCCGACCGCGCCCCCGAAACCCGCTGCCGGCTGCGACTTCCAGCCTTCCGGCAACGCAATCGCATGCTCCCCACCCGTCTCGACCTGCAGGACGAAGCCACCCGATCCGTCGATCCGTCCGGAGACGTCGATCACGACGGACGCCTGGCTCACCGTGAACGGGCTGAGCTGGGATCTGCCGAGCACCCAGAATCCCGCCACGAACACGACGCTCAGGGCTGGAACCGTCAGCCATGCCGCCTCGGGTCTTCCCAGCCGCCGCAGAATCACGAAGTTCACCGGGCCCACGAGGGCGACGAAGAGCACGATCCCTCCGAGCAGCCACGGTAGAGCGGGAACGCCTGCCTCTCGGCCCGCAGAGGCTGCAGACACCAGACCGAACGACTGGCTTGCGAGCGCTTCGTTGCGCACGAGCCCGGGCGGTGGGGTTCCACGCACGAGCAGTCCCCAATCCTCGACGGTCGCGGCGTTCGGGTCCAGCGCCGTCACCTCTCCGCTGCCGTGTCGGACGACGACAGCGTCCGTTCCGGGCCAGACCTCTCCCGACGCCGGATCGCTGACGGCCTGCACCTCCGCAGCGGGCCCGATGAGTCTCCCCCCTCGTCGCACCCACCTGTCGACCACGTCGAGGGCATCAGCGTCGAGTCGCCGCAGCGTATCTGAGCCCACAACGAGGTACGGCAGGACGTCCGGGCTCAATGCGATCTGATCCGGCGTCACCGCAACCGGGGTGACGGTTCGGGCAAGGGGCAGGGATTCGGCGCTCCGCAGAGCGGTGTCGATTCCGTCGATCCCGAGCATCCCGACGAGCAGCTCCTCCCGCGGCACACGGACTCGCTGCGTCTCCGTGGCGACTCGTTCCTCTGTTCCGTCCGGAGCAACCTCCACGAGAACGACGGAGATGTTGCGCCTCGAGCCCGGAGCCGAGCCCTCCAACGTGAACTCCTTCTCGCCGCCGGCCGGCACTTCGATAGCGGTCGAACCGGTCGCACCGCCGGAGGTGACCTCGATCCGGCCCACGAAGAGCTCGACCGATGAGACGGTGACGGTGACGGCAACGGGAGACGCAGGATCGACGAATCCGCCGATACCGAGGGCGACGTCGATGCTGACCGATTCCAGGGCTGCGTCCTGCGCCGCCGCAGCGGGCGCGATGCCAAGGGCGAGCACCACGATGGGCACTGCCGCGACGCGATTCCAGATCCCCACACTCATGAGACGTTGAACCCCGATCCCGGGTTCCCGGACGCGACCGAGCCTAGGAGCTGGCCGCTCGCCAGTCGATGAGGCCGTCGAGGCGAGACCGGATTTCCTGCTCGCCCAGGGCCCCGAACCACGAGGCGACGATCACGTCACCGGAGACGAGCACTGTGAACGGTTGACCGAACACACCGAACAGGTCCCACACGGATTCGTCGAACCCCCACGCCAGGTTCTCTCCGAACAACTCGGCGGCACGGGGAGCGGTGCGATCGAAAGTGGATCGGCCGGCAACGGCAAGAAAGGCCACGTCGTCCAGGTAATCCCCGGCGACGGCATCGACGACGGGCAACTCCCGCCAGCAGGTCGGTCACCACTCGGCCCAGAAGACCATGTAGACGGGCTTGTCCTGTCTGCTGAGCACGAACGTCGATCCGTCTGCCAGTTCCATGAGGAAGTCGGGTGCGGCCGGCAACGTGGTCGAGACCACCGCAGGTTCTGGCGCTCCGCCAGCCATCTCGGGAATCTCACTGTGGGAATCAGACGCGAGCGGCGTGTCCGCAGCACATGCGGTCGCGAGCACGCCGAGCGCGAGAACCAGACCCGGCAGCCGGCGGTAGACGGAACGGTGGACAGCACTCACACGGGGTATAACGGCAAGTGGCGGGTTTCGGTTCAGCACTCGCCGGACGCACCGCGGGCCGTCTCCTCGGCTGCGAGCTCCCTGCGAAGGATCTTTCCCACGAACGTCTTGGGCAGTTCGTCGCGGAACTCGATCTCCCTGGGGACCTTGTACCGGGCCAGGCGTTCGCGGGCGTAGGCGAGAAGCTCCGTCTCCGTCAGCTCCGCTCCGTCCTCGAGGGCAACAAACGCTTTGACCTTCTG
>JBHHXA010000165.1:0-5608 GCA_046756805.1 Acidimicrobiia bacterium | reverse complement strand
CCAGTTGCTCGGCGGCCAGATGATCGTGAATGCCCTGCCGACGATGTCCTCCTTGGGGATGGGACCGAACACGCGACTGTCCTGGCTCGCATTGCGGTTGTCGCCCATGACGAACACAGTGTCCGGCGGTACGAGTTCGGGGCCAAAGTCCGGCATGCGGGTGCCGGGGGCGAGATAGGACTCCGCGAGCGGAGCACCGTTGATGAAGATCACACCCTCACGAATCTCTACGGTTTCCCCCGGGAGGCCGATGACCCGCTTGATGAACTCCGACTGCGGTGTCGACAGGCCGACGGATTCCGCCAGGTTTCGCAGGAATGCACCCACGACGCTCTCGCCGTCCGTCTCGGGTCCCCTGGGGTCGTCGAACACGATGACGTCCCCGCGTCCGACGTCGCCAAACCGATACGAGAGCTTGTTGACCAGCACTCGATCATTGATTTCGAGCGTGTCCTTCATCGACCCGGAGGGTATGAAGAACGCCTGGATGAGAAACGTCTTGATGACAACGGCGACCACGAGTGCAATGGCGATGAGCACCGGCAGCTCGTTAAGGAACGAACGGCGTCGCTTCCTCCTGCCTTCTGTTGGGGGCACCGTCTCGGCAGGGGCCGCCACATCCTCGTCTCCGTCGGAGGTAAAGGGATCCGGGTCCTCCGGAGGTCCCGCAAAGGGATCGGGGTCGTCTGGAACCGAGGCGCGCTCGATCGCATCGGCGGGGGGCGCTGCCGGTGCAGCGCTCTCATCGGCGACATCAGGAAGGCTGCCGGTTGGTTCCATGGGGTTCATCAGGCTCGTCGACGTTACCCGAGGATGTCGGTAAGACGTCCGTCATCTTGATAGGCAATCCCGCCCAGGTAGTCGTGCCACAGGAAGAACGCAGCGATTCCGCGCCACGGGGCCCAGCGGGTTGCGATCTCTCCGGCAGCCTCTGTGTCGGGCACGGCCTCCAGGTCGAGCAAGGCGGCAAGGGCGACGTGAAGCGCCCGATCGCCTCGTGGCCATGCGTCTTCCCTGCCGAGGCAGAACAACAGGAAGACATCGGACGTCCAGGGACCGATGCCCCTGATCGCGGTCAGGGCCGCAGACGCCTCCTTGTCGTTCATCGCACCGATCGCACCGAGGTCGATCTCGCCCGAGAGCATCCCCCGGGCGATGCCGCGGCAATACGAGGTCTTTTGCCTGCTGAAGCCGTGGGCACGGAGCGCTTCGTCGGAGAGGGCGAGGAAGCCTGCCGGTTCGATGGTGCCCATGGCCTCGTGGAGCTTGAGGAACGCGGATCGCGCAGATGCCAGCGACACCTGCTGCTCGAGCACGAACAGCACGAGTGCGGGAAACCCGGAGGGGCGGGCCCAGCGGGGGGGGCTCGCCGTTGCGTGCATACAGCGCGGCCATCACGGGATCGGCTGCGACGAGGTGGGTCACACCATCGGCAAAGGTCTCGGGCGCCATCCCGAAGGAGTCGGGTCGGGGCGAGGACGAGGTCGTGTCTGGTTGGGCGGCGACGGTCAGTCCCGCTTCTCCCTGATGCGGGCGGCCTTGCCGACTCGATCCCGCAGGTAGTAGAGCTTGGCTCTGCGGACGTCACCGCGCCGTATGACCTCGATGCTCTGGATGATGGGAGCGTGGACGGGGAAGATCCGCTCGACTCCTACGCCGAAGCTGATCTTGCGGACGGTGAAGCTCTCGCGAACCCCGCCGCCGCTGCGACCGATCACGACGCCTTCGAAGACCTGGATGCGCTCCCGGTCACCCTCGACGACGCGGACGTGGACACGCACGGTGTCACCCGGGCCGAAGGGCGGCACGTCGTCGCGCAGGTACGAAGCCTCGATGTGGTCGAGCGTGTTCACGGATCCTCCAGCGGGAGATCGACGGTGCGTCGACGAACAGCGGCGGGATTCTAACCCTGTTCCGGATCCTCCGCTATTCCTTGATCCCGGAGCAGATCGGGTCGCCGCGCCCGCGTCCTCTCCATGCGCATCCGCCTGCGCCACTGCTCGATGCGGCCGTGGTCCCCGGAGAGGAGCACCTCGGGGACCGAGCTGCCTTCGAACTCTGCAGGCCGGGTGTAGTGCGGCTCCTCGAGGAGGCCGTCCCGGAAGCTCTCCGCCACGATGGACTCCGGGTTGCCCACGGCTCCAGGAAGCAGCCGCGTGACGCCTTCGATGATCGCCAGGGCGCCGACCTCTCCACCGAGCAACACGTAGTCGCCGATCGAGATCTCCTCGTCGATGTAGCGCTCTGCGACTCGCTCATCGACACCCTCGTAACGTCCACACACCAGCGTGAGGGTCTCGAGGCCGCCCCACCGGTCGAGGGTGCGCTGCCGCAGCGGTGCGCCCGAAGCGGAGAGCAGCACGCGTGTCGTGTCGGCGAGGGGTTCGAGGGCCGCGGCCAGCGGTTCGATCATCATCACCATCCCCGGCCCGCCGCCAAATGGCGCATCGTCGACGCTCCGGTGCACACCGATGCCGTACTCCCTCAGATCGAGGATCTGCACGTCGAGGATGCCCTCGCGGCGCGCCTTTCCGACCAGCGAGACGTCGAGCGGGGAGGTGAAGAACTCAGGGAAGATCGTCAGGATGTTGACGCGCACTCTTACAGAGTATCCTCGGCAGCCCGATCTGGAGCGGAGCAGTGACCGGGCATGATCAAAGGCACGAGCTGCCGGGCCGCCGATCGACCGGTGACACGGGCCCTCCGCCGGGCTGGCCCCACGAGCCACCGGACCACACCGCGCCACGCAGCATGCTCGACCAGGCGATGCAGGTCGCTCGCCGACCGGCCGATCCCTGGGGAGATCCGCTGCCGGACGAGCGGTCGCGGACCGAGGAGCCCGCTGCGTTCACGACGGCGACCCGGTCCACCGTGGCCCGGAGCGAGTGGGGAGCGGCCCGCGCCGAGCAGCATGAGGTCGCGCCGCCCGAACCCGTTGCCACGACCGTGAGCCCCGACGTCGAGCACCGGACGGCCCCGGACCGGCATGTCGTCTTCGATCTCCGCCATCCCGCGCCCGATCCACATCCTCCCGCGACCCGGCAACCTGCCGCATCCGACTACGGGCTCGGCCAGCGCTGGGGAAGCTCCTGGCGCGACGCAGCCCAGGGGTGGGTGTCCGGCAACGACGGCCGGCCGGTGTGGCGCCCCGTCGTGAGCACGACCGAGCATCTCGCGTCATGGGATGTCGACACGTATCTCGGCATCGTGACGGCCGAGGTCGCCGTCGAAGCGGGTGGCGACAGCTTTCGCAAGCTGGGCGACACCCTCGCCCGGGGAAGGGCCGTCGGCATCGACGGGCTCGTCGAGGAGGCCATCGAGCGTGGCGCTCATGGAGTCATCGGCGTGACGATGCAGTACACACCGCTCGGTGATCGGTTGCTGCTGACGATCACTGGGACGGCGGTCACCCTCCGCGAGAGGCGCTGACCCCCGCCCTCACGCCCCCGGTGCGCTCAGTCCCGCGAGCAGGAAGGCGGTGACGGTGTCGGCGACCTCGTGGACTCGTTCCTTGGGACGCGAGGACACCTTCAGGACCCGGCCCGCCGTCATGATCACTTCGTAGATCAGCCGGGCGGCGACGTCTGCCGGCATCTCACGGAAGGAGCCCTCGGCGAGACCGGCCCGGTAGAGGGTGACGAACTCGGCCGACAACGCGACATGGGTGTCCGCGATCTGGGCCTGCGACGCGGGATCGAGCCGGTGCACCTCGGTGTGGAGCAAGGCGCCGAGCGGGTCGGTCGCCACGAACTGGACCATGCGCTGCGTCAGCTCCGCGAGCCGCTCCTCAGTCCCGATGTCCTCCGGGATCCCGGAGATCATCTCGGTGGCGAGCGCGGGGACGCGGTCCTCGACGAGTTGCACGTGCACGTCCTCCTTCGAGGCGCAGTTCTCGTTGAACGTGGTGCGCCCGATCCCTGCACCGAACGCGATGTCGGCGTGCGTCACTTCGGCATACCCGATCGTCGCAAACAGCTCCGCGGCCGCGTCGAGCAGCTCTCTTCGCACCTGCGACCGGTGTTCCGTGGTCATCTCTCGTCCCGATGGCACCGAGTCCGTCGCCGGGAGTGTATCGGCAGACATGCGGCAACGGTTCGACTCGCTGTCGAGCAGACCCCGCCATACCGTGCCCGCCGGATTCGACGGTCCTCCACGCTCCGTCGGCTGATTGCCACAGAAAGGGCACCACATGCGACGCTCGATCACGACGGCCCTCCTTGCCCTCGCTCTCGTCTCCGCCGCATGCAGCGATGATGACGCCGCGGGCGCCCCAGGGGCGACGAGCACGACCGCCGCCGTCACCACCGCCGCACCGGCCACGACCGCTCTCGCCACTACCACCACCACCGCACCTGTGACGACCGTGGCTCCCGTCACCACGACCGTGGCCGACGTCTCCCCCGAGCCCGTCACCTTCACGGGTGTCGACGAGGTCGAGTCCGTCATCACGGACACGAGCCGGACCGTGGTGTTGACGGGTGACCTGGTGGAGGTCGTGTATGCGCTGGGAGCAGCGGACCGCATCGCCGCCGTCGACGTCACCGCGGCGTTTCCGGCAGAGGCGAACGCGCTGCCCAAGGTCGGATTCGGGCAGCAACTCGCCGCCGAGGCGGTGCTCTCGTTTGGGCCGACGCTCGTCATCGGCGACCAGCTCGTCGGCCCCCAGGAGTCGATCGACCAGATCCGCAGCGCCGGTGTGCCCGTCGTCATCCTCGAGACGCAGACGACGCTCGATGGCGTGACGGAGAAGATCGGGCAGGTCGCGGAGATACTCGGTCTCGAAGACGAGGGTCGGACCGTGTCGACACGCGTTGCGGCAGAGATCGCGGAGGCTCAGGAGCTGGCGGCCCGGGCGGCGAGCCCGCAGAACGTGGCATTCGTCTACATCCGGGGTCCTGAAACGCTGTTGCTCTTCGGCCAGGGTATGGTCACCCAGGCCATGATCGAAGGTGCCAACGCAATCGACACCGGAGCGGTCGCCGGCGTCCGTGGTGCCGTTCCGCTCACCCCGGAGGCCCTCGTTTCCGCGGCGCCGGACGTGATCGTGCTCCCTTCCCTCGGGCTCGAAGCGCTTGGTGGGCTCGACGCCTTCCGCACCATTCCCGGCGTTGCCGAGACACCCGCCGGTCGGGACGACCGCTTCCTCGAGTACGAGGACACCTTCTTCCTGAACTTCGGGCCCCGGACGGGGCAAGCGCTTCGCACCCTCGTGCTCGACCTCTACCCGGAGCTCGCTGAGGGCGCGTGACGAGCACCGCCCCGGCATCGCGGGTCGCAACCGGGAGAAAGTTCCGGCGGCGGCCCGCAGCCGCGTTCTGGGCCCTATTGGGACTCGTCGGACTGCTCGCCGCAGCCAACCTCGTCATGGGCGCCGTTGCAGTTTCACCTTCTGAGGTCGCCGCGGTCTTCGCCCGCAAACTCGGTTTCACCCTCGGAGATGAGCCCTCGTTCCAGGCCACCGCCGTCGTCTGGAACATCCGCGTGCCGCGCACCGTGACCGGCCTCGTCGTCGGCGCCGGACTCGGCGCCGCGGGGGCGGCGCTTCAGGGACTCTTCCGGAATCCACTCGCGGACGGGCAACTGCTCGGGCTGGCGCCCGGTGCATCGC
>JBHHXA010000164.1:0-5613 GCA_046756805.1 Acidimicrobiia bacterium | reverse complement strand
AACCCAGCCCAATCCGAGACATCGCCGCACCAGCTCCCTCGAGAAGGGAGGGAACGCGGAGATAAGACGCCCCGACCGACGTGAGAAATCGCCGCGTGTCTTCCCCCGTTCTCAAGAATCCGGTACGTTTCGCTGGGTGTTCTGGTTCCGCAGGCCTCCCTATCTGCGGTGGTTCGCAGCGGGTTCGCTCGTGGTGGCGGCGTTCCTCATCGACCTGCGGAAGGGAGCCACCACCCCCCATCCCTTCGCTCGCGCCGACATCGCCCGCGGCATGCCGATCGAAGAGCCCGATGTTGCGTGGGAGAACGTGCCGATCGGTCTCCTGCCGGCACCCGATCTCGCTGGAGCGGTCACCGCACGTGCTCTGCGAGCGGGCCAGCCGATCCTCCCGCACGATCTCGGCCTGGTCGAGCCCATACCCGCCGATTGGTGGGCCGTGCCTCTGGCCATGCCGGCGACCGCGGCGCCCGGCTCCTCGGTCCTCCTCGTGCTCGTGCACCCACCTCGAAGCGTGCCGGGGATCGTGGTCGAGCCCGGATCGGTCGGGGCCTTTGGTGTCGCCGAAGCGGGTCTCGTCGCGATCCCCGGCGACGCCGCGACCGCGGTGGCGACGGCGGCGACGCGAGGAGAGCTCACCGTGCTCATCGAGCCGTAACCGAAGCAGGTCTTCTCGTATGAATCCCACGGGTCGCGAAACGAAAGAGCCGGATCTGCGACCATCCCCCAACGCGAACGCCGCGAGATCGGGCATAGTCCGACACTGTTCGGGGTTGGTCCGCGTCAACAGGGTTTGAGTTACGGTCGCCAAGCGCCGAGGATTGAGGGATGGGCCTGTTCAGCAAGCGCCAGAGGGCGCACAAGATCCAGAGCCTCGAAGAGCTGCGGCCACTCATCGCTTCAGGGAAGCCGGTGCTGATCGACTTCATGCAGGTCAACTGTGGCCCGTGCCAGGTGATGGACGGCATCGTCAACGAGCTCGCCGGCGAGTACGGCGATTCGGCTCACGTCGTCAAGATCGATGTCACCAAGGTGACGGGTGCTGCACAGATGTTCGGTGTCCGATCGACGCCGACGTTCGTGCTCGTCGGCAAGACGCCGCCGAAGCGCTCGAAGAAGGCGGCCCGCAACGGTGCGGCCACCAACACCGCCTCCAAGGTCGGTGCGAGATGGCGCTCCGCGGGACTCGTGAAGAAGGACCAGCTCACGAGGGTCCTCGAGAGCAACGGCGCCGTTCGCATCGCCGGCTGAGACGGCAGGCCCCGGGGCTCAGCCGTAGTCGTAGAAGCCTCTGCCGGTCTTCCTGCCGAGCATGCCCGCCTCGACCATCCGCTTCAGGAGCGGTGGCGGCGCGTAGCGAGCCTCCCGGAACTCCTCGAACAGAGACTCCGCGACGAACAGCATCGTGTCGTTGCCGATGAGATCGCTCAGCGCCAGCGGGCCCATTGGGTAGGCGGCGCCGTTCACCATCCCGGCGTCGATGTCCTCCTTCGAGGCGAAGCCCTCCTCGTACATGACGATGGCATCCACGATGTACGGCACGAGGAGCTTGTTGACGACAAACCCTGCGCGGTCCTTGGCGTGCACCACCGTCTTGCCGAGCTTGTCCGAGGCGAACGACGCCGCACGCTGGACCACGTCGTCTGCGCTGAGGACGCTCCTCACGATCTCGACGAGCGGCATCACGGGGGCCGGGTTGAAGAAGTGCATACCGACGACGGCCTCGGGCCGGCTGGTTGCACGAGCGATCCGGGTGATCGGAATCGACGAGGTGTTCGATGCGAGGATCGCCTCGGAGTCGGTGACGATGGCGTCGATCCGGGCGAAGAGCTCCTTCTTGATCTCCTCGTTCTCGATGACGGCCTCGACGACGAGGTTGCGATCGGCGAGCGCGTCGAGATCCGACACGAAGGACAGACGGCCCGCCGCGTCCCTGTGGTCGACTTCGGACAGCTTGCCCCGTTCCAGTGCGCGTCCCAGCGACCTCGCCACTGCCGCCTCGGAAGCCGCAGCCAGATCCGCGGTGACCTCGTGAACGATCGTGTCGATGCCCGCCTTTGCGCACACCTCGGCGATCCCCGCCCCCATCTGCCCGCCGCCGACGACGCCGACTCTCTCGATGCTCATGTCTTCTCCCGATCTCCCGGCATGGAATGCAAACGTTGTGCGCCGAGCGTAGCGAGGGGGCGACGCCCTCCCGCTCAGACGTGGCCGGGGGGATTCTTGATGGACGAGAACGCCTGCCGCCGGTTCTCGACGATCTCGTAGCCGATCTGCTCGAGCGAGTCCATGAGCCACAGATAGGCGGCTTTGCCGGGCCGGTAGTCGGCCTCGGCCATGCCCTGTATCCGCCCCTGTTCCTGAAGTTCCTTGACCTGCCGGTGGTTGTTCCGCGGCTCGAGGGTGTAGACCCCGAGGGTCTTGCCGCCGTGCTGGTTCAGGATGGAGAACGCAGGGACGTCGCTCGGTCCGTCCGCGATGTAGACCATGTTTCGCAGCGGCACGCGGCGCTGTGAATCCGACATCCGAGCGTTGACGTCGACCGAGGGGTTCTTGTTCACGCCCTTGTTGATCTCGAACAAGGCCCGCGTCTTGGACGTGTTGTCGATCGTGTAGCCGAGCCGCTTGATCTCACCACGCTCCGCGGCCACCGCGAGTTTCTCGGTGTATCCGGGTGGCGCTGCATGTTCGACGAACGTGTTGGCCCAGATGCCGTCGACGTGTGCGGCGATCGAGCAGCCCTCGATCATGGGGCGGATCCCGGTCGAGGCGACGTAGTGCTCGACGGTGATGCCCTCCCTCGCGAACTCAGGGATCTCCGCGGCGCGGGCTCGCGTCGCCTCCAGGAACTCGGGCATCCCGGGGCAGGGCTCGAGCTTGCCCCCGAGTTGTCTCAGACGGGCGTTCGTGAGCCCGGCAAACACGCCCGACTCGACGTACGCGAGGAGATGGACGAGATACGCCATCTCCTTGGACAGCAACTCGCCGAGAGCCGCGTGGTATTCGACGAGACCGTCGACCTCGCGCCAGAACGTCGCCGCATCGACGCCGAACTCGTCGAAGATCGGCCCTTGCATGTTGTCCGGGATGAGCGTCCGGTCGAAGTCCCACAGGAAGGCAATGACCGTCTGGGTGTGGAGGGGCACCGGCATGGGCGAAGGTTAGGGATGTCGGGGAGGAATTCCACCAAGCCTGACCGCTGTCGCGATGTCGTGAGCGATCGGCCTCGTCCCGCTACGGGGTCTCGTACCCGCCGAACGAGATCTCGCTGTCGTCTACCCACCATGGTTGGAGACGGCACGGAGCCCCGCGCAGTCCGGCATGAGCCTCCCCGAGCCGGCAGGAAGGAACGAGCACGTCGACGCTCCAGCCCCGGGCGGCCAGCGTCCACACCGCAGAGGCGACGGCGGCGCACTCCATCTCCTCGGGAACGACGATCTCGGTGACACGGAGGTCCCCGGCAGCAACCGCCTTCACCCCGCGCACGTCGCTCCGCAGAGCGCCGGAAACCATGTCCGCGAGCGGCACCTCGCTCACCCGCTCGTGGCGCGCCCGGTACGTTCGCAACACGCTCGTCGCGACCTGAGCCTCGGTCGTAACCGGCTCCGTCTGCACCATGACCGCCATTGCGCGCTCCCCTCGACTCTCAGCGACTTACAGCAGTGTAATTCATGGTGGTGACACGTTGTGCCGCGATCACGTGCTCACCGGGGCAGCCACCGCCTCCGGTTAGCCTCGGATCAGTCATGGCCATCGAGACCCAGGACCCGCCCAGGTCGAGCAGGGGCCTCACGTCAGCTCAGGTGCGCGACAGAGTCGCACGGGGTGCCGTCAACACGATCCAGGAGGGACCCAGCAGGACGACGTCCGAGATCATCAGATCGAACGTCGTTACGAGGTTCAACATCCTCCTCGCCGCCCTCCTCGTGGTCATCCTCGTCGCCGTGCAGGAGCCGCGCGATGCGCTGTTCGGAATCGTCCTCATCACGAACGCCGCCATCGGCATCATCCAGGAGCTGCGGGCCAAGGCGACCCTGGACCGCCTCGCCGTCCTCACTTCCCCAGCGATCGGTGTCGTCCGAGAGGGCGAACGCCAGATGATCGACATCGAGGACATCGTCGTCGACGACATCGTCGAGCTGCGGACGGGCGACCAACTACCCGTCGACGGCACGATCCTCGCCGCCCGCGGGCTGGAGGTCGACGAGTCGCTGCTCACCGGCGAGTCGGACCCGGTGCTGAAGGCTCGCGGGAGCGCCGCCCTGTCCGGAAGCTTCGTCGTGGCCGGTACCGGGCGATATCGAGCGGATCGGGTCGGAGCCCACGCGTACGCAGCCGCCCTTGCACACGAGGCGAGAAGGTTCACCCTCGTGCAGTCCGAGCTGCGAGACGGCATCAACTGGATGCTCGCCGGGATCAGCTGGGCGGTGGGACCGGTGATTCTGCTGCTCGTGATCGGTCAGATGCGCGCTGACTTCGGGCTCGTCGAAAGCCTCCGCTCCGCCGTTGCCGGGGCAGTTGGCATGGTCCCCCAGGGCCTCGTGCTGTTGACGTCGATAGCGTTCGCTGTTGGTGTGATCCGACTCGGGCGACAGCAGGTGCTCGTCCAGGAGCTGCCTGCAATCGAAGGTCTGGCGCGCGTCGACACCGTCTGTTTCGACAAGACGGGGACTCTCACCGAAGGGGCGCTCGTCGTGCACGAAGTGGAGGTCCTCGATGACGTCGTCGACCCGGATCTGGCGCTGGGCGCCCTCGGAGCGTCGGAATCCGACCCCCACGGCGAGCGATCGCCGCCGCGTACCCCGCTCCAGACGGGTGGCGGGCCGGCCACACCGTGCCGTTCTCTTCGGCCCGCAAGTGGTCGGGGGCGATGTTCGGCGGCCGAGGTACCTGGGTGTTGGGAGCGCCCGAGATCCTGGCGCCGCGAGACAGAGTGGTCGCAGGTGCGGCCCAGTCGCATGCGGCCAGGGGCAGGCGCGTCGTGCTCCTCTCCCGATCCGATGACGAGCTTGTGAAGGAGCGTCTGCCGCGGGGGCTGCGTCCCGCGGCGCTCATCGTTCTCGGTGATCGCATCCGGGGCGATGCGGCCGACACGTTGCGTTTCTTCGCCGAACAGGGAGTGACCGCCAAGGTGATCTCCGGTGACCACCCCGACACCGTCGGCGCCATCGCAAGAGAGGTGGGAGTGCCCGGCTCACACGACGTCGTGGACGCCCGCGAGCTTCCCGAGGACCCGGAGCGGCTCGGCGAGATCGTGGAGCAGGCGACGGTGTTCGGGAGGGTCACGCCTCACCAGAAACGAGCCATGGTCGAGGCGCTTCACGCCCGGGGGCACACCGTCGCCATGACCGGAGACGGTGTCAACGACGTCCTCGCGCTCAAGGAGGCGGACATCGGCATCGCCATGGGCAGTGGCAGCCCGGCTTCGAGAGCGGTGGCACAGCTCGTGCTGATCGAAGGGAGCTTTGCGACCCTCCCCGGTGTCGTCGCCGAGGGGCGAAGGGTCATCGGAAACATCGAACGGGTGGCCTATCTCTTCCTCACCAAGACGGTGTATGCGATCTTCCTCGCCGTCGCCATCGGTCTCGCGGCGCGCCCCTTCCCGTTCCTTCCCCG
>JBHHXA010000163.1:0-5616 GCA_046756805.1 Acidimicrobiia bacterium | reverse complement strand
TTCGACCGGCCGGAGCCGTGCCCGCGCCATGAACCGCAGATCCGAAGCCAGGTTGGCGGCCAGCTCGGGATGAAGCTGCGACACGAGCTCATGCCGCACGAGCGCCCCGGACTGCTCCGCCCGGCCCAAGGCAGCCACCATGGAAGCCTCCACCTCGGCGACGGCACCGGACAGCAACGCATACCCCTTCCCGCCGAGCCCATCGGCGAGCCTCACCGCGGACAGGGTGACGTCCGCGGCCTTGACACCCGCATCTGCGGCGTCGAGGACGGTCGCCACGGTTGCCGTTTCGACGATCCCGAGCGCCTCCGGCACCAGCCGCGCGGCGTCGTCGGAGATCACCACCGCGGCGACCACCGCGGGGTGCACGTCAGCGAGAAACACAGAGTCCAACACGGAGTCGCCTCCGGTATCCATGCCCGTCTCGAGGGCCACTTCGACGCTGGCGGTGTCGCCGCTCACCAGCACCAGGTATTTGCCGGGGTGGACGGTGCCTGCGTAGATCGAGCCGAGGGGCGCCGTCTTGATCATGGCGTCGCCGGCGACGATGCCGCGGGCGATGGAGTCGAACTCGACGAGCGCCAGCGCCGGGTCAGACAATGCGCAGCGCTCCGACCACGGTCACCCTCCGGATGCGGGAGAACGTCCGGGGCCGGGTCAGACCCTCTCCAGTCGGACTGGCGATCGAGAACGAGGCGAACCCCTCCCCTCCCTCGCCGAGACCGGTGAAGTTGGGGCCGTTGGCAACGAAGATGGAGCAGTTCATGGCACGGGCCATGCGAGTAATGGTGTCGACGTTCGTCGAGTGGATCGAAGCGGTGTGACGGAACCCGTGTTCGGAGCGCACGGCGAGATCGATGGCGTCTTCGACGTCCTTGACCCGTACCACGGGCATGACCGGCATCATCTGCTCGGTCCATACGAGATTGTGATCTCGTGAGACTTCGGCGACGACGAGGCGCACGCCGGCATCGACGGAGACCCCGATCTCGTCGAGGATGCGCGCCGCGTCCTTGCCGATCCACTCCGGGTCGATCATCCCGGGCTTCCCCGCGGGGCCCGTCTCACGAAAGATGACCCGCTCCAGCCGCTTCAGCTCGTGCTCCTTCAGCCGGTAGGCGCCGGCACCGGTCATCGCCTGCACCAACCGATCGGCCACGGTGTCGACGACGATCGTGGTCTTCTCGTCGGTGCAGATCACGTTGTTGTCGAACGAAGCGCCCCGCACGATGTCCCGCCCCGCCTGGTCGACGTCTGCGGTCTGATCGACAACGACGGGTGGGTTGCCCGGACCCGCCGTGATGGCCTTCTTCGACGTCCGCAACGCCTCCTTGACGACTCCGGGGCCGCCCGTGACGAGCAGCACCCGCACGTCCGGGTGCTGCATGAGCGCCTGCGCCGACTCGAGGGTCGGACGCGGAATCGCTGTGATCAGATCCGATGGCCCTCCTGCCGCCGTGATGGCGCGGTTCAGGATCTGCACGTTCTCGACCGATACCCGTTTCGCGTTGGGGTGGACGTTGAAGGTGACGGAGTTGCCCGCGGAGATGATCGCGATCGCGTTGTTGATGATCGTGGAGGTCGGGTTCGTCGTCGGGGTGATGGCACCGATGACGCCGTATGGTGCAAACTCCGTCACCATCATCCCCTGATCGCCGGTGACGACACGCGGCTCGAGGTCCTCTGGACCGGGCGTTCGGGCCGTCACCAGGCGGTTCTTCACGACCTTGTCCTCGGCCCTGCCGATCCCGGTTTCCTCGCGGGCGAGGTACGCCAGCCGCTCGCCCTCGGAGCGCATCGCGCTCCGCATCGACTCCACGATCGTCTTGCGCGCCTCGAGCCCCATTCCCCGGTACGCCATGAAGGCGCCGCGGGCCGCGGCGACGGCCGCGTCGATGGTGGAGTGGATCCCGTCCCCGAGCTGAGAGGCCGGCCCTCCGAGCTCATCAGCCGCCTGGAGGGCGGGTCCGGTGCGGGTCGCATGCTCGACGGCGGCGACCCTGCCTTTCACGCGATCGATGATCGCCCTGATCTCGCGATCGCTCAGCACCCGTTCACTTCCGGTACTTGAGATCGCCTGCGACGTCCCACTCGTCGACGATGGCCATCACGACGGCGTCACATGGGCGATCCCGGGTAAGGGTCGTCTGTCGCGCTGAGCTGCCGGAGGCGTACATCACGATCTCGCCGACACCCGCACCCACCGCATCGACGGCGACGACGTAACCCCCGGTGTCCTCGCTCTCGACATCGACGTTGCGCAGGACGAGAAACGTCATCCCCTCCATGAGGGGCTCCTTCTTCGACGCAACGAGTGTTCCGGCTACACGCGCCAGCTGCATCAGCGACTCCCGAGGTCCTCGAGGGCTGTCTGTTCGCTCAGCCGAGCTCCTCTCGCGCCTCGTCTCCCCGCCCGAGGGGCAGCACGAGATCGAGGTTGAGGTGCGGCCTGGCGATGACGTGGGTGGAGATCACCTCGCCCACCTTCTCGGCTCCCCGCACGCCGGCATCGACGGCCGCCTTCACCGCAGCGACGTCGCCGCGCACGATCGCGGTGACATAGCCGCCACCGGTCTTCTCGTAGGAGACGAGCTCGACCTTGGCCGCCTTGACCATGGCGTCCGCCGCCTCGACCATCGCGGAGAAACCCCTCGCCTCGATCATTCCAAGAGCTTCGGCCATGAAGCCCCTCCTTTCGATACGTTCTCTTTCTCTCTCAAACCTCTCGACCGCCAAGACTCTCGATGCTGGCGACGGCGGCTCTCCATCCGACGTCGATGTCGCGTTCTTCGCCTCCGAGATACACACGACCCATCGAACCGAAGGAGCGAACCTCGAGCACGTTGATCTCCGCCGCCTTCTCCGCTTCGTTCGCCGCGAGTGATGCATAAGCGGCGGGCTCGCACTCGAGGACGTAGAGCGTCTGCCCGGGGATGATCATCTGTCCGTGCCTGGTGCGGTTGATGAGCTGGGCGTGGTGGTCGTCGATACGTCTGATGATCTGACTGGAGAGGATCCGCGGCTTGATCCGGTCGTCTTCGCTCACACCGATGGCGTCGAGGATCGCGGCGCCTGCGGCTCTGGTCTCTGCCTGGTCCGGTGAATGGATCTCGAGGACGCCGTAATAGCGCTCGATGATCTGCATGCCCGGGCGCACCTTTGTGGCCTTGAGGGCCACGTCGGACAGGCGGTTGATCTCGATACCTGGTGCGACCTCGACCCAGAGCGATGCGTCCCCAGCGAGAGGGAGGAAGCCCTGGGCCACGGTGCCGAGGAAGGCGGCGTACTGCGGCTGCAAGCTGTCGAGAAACGCAAAGGACCGGAGATCAATACCGTTCGTCATCAGACTCCTCTCCCGCGCCACCCACGATCTGAACGCCCGCAGACGCACCGATCCGGGTGGCCCCGGCTGCGATCATGTCCTCGGCGTCCTCCAGCGTACGGACACCACCGGCAGCTTTGATGCCCATCTCGGGGCCGACCGTCTCCCGCATGAGCGCGACGTCGTAGACGGTCGCCCCACCCGGGCCGAATCCCGTCGACGTCTTGACGAAGTCGGCCCTCGCCGCCTTTGCCATGGCGGAACCGAGGACCTTCTCCTCGTCCGTCAACAAGGCCGTCTCGAGGATCACCTTGCAGACTGCACCCACCTCGTGTGCGGCGTCGACCACCTTGGCGATGTCGTCTGCGACCAGCGTGTGATTCCCGGACTTCATCGCACCGACGTTGATGACCATGTCCACCTCGCGGGCGCCGTCACGCAGCGCCCGCCGCGCCTCCATCGCCTTGATCTCGGGTGTGGTCGCACCGAGGGGAAACCCGATCACGGTGCACGTCACGACATCGGAGCCACGAAGGCTGGTCACAGCTCGCTTCACCCACGTCGGGTTGATGCACACGGAGGCAAACCGGTACTCACGGGCCTCGGCACACAAGGTATCGATCTCCGCGGCCGTTGCTTCGGGCTTGAGCAGCGTGTGGTCGATGTAGCGCGCCAGATCCAGCGGCACATCTGCTGCCTCCCCGTGAAAGCTCACCCTGTCTGCGCCGTTGGCGACGACCTGCCGCACCTTCTCCGGCGTGTCGCAGATGTCGGCGCCGGCGGCGAGCGCCGCCAACACCTCCCTCGTCACCGCATCGATGAGCGCGTCCCGGTCCACTAACGCCCCTCACGCTTTCCGCAGGTATTGCTGCTCGACTTCAATGATCTTGTCCACGCGCCGGGCGTGACGACCGCCGCCCCAGTCCACGGCCAGCCACTCCTGCACGATCTGCCACGCTAGACCATCCCCGACGAGTCCTGCTCCCAGGGTCAACACGTTGGCGTGATTGTGTTCCCGACTGTTCCTTGCCGAAGACAGGTCGTAGCAGAGCGCAGCGCGCACACCGGGCACTTTGTTGGCAGCGATCGAAGACCCGATACCCGCTCCGTCGATCACGATCCCGCATGTGACGAAACCGTCCGCGACGAGCCTGGCAACGGCGTGGGCGTAGTCCGGATAGTCCACGGACTCGGCCGAGTCCGTACCGACGTCCACGACGGCGAACCCGGCTTCGCGCAGTTTGAAACCGATCCGCTCCTTCATCGGGTACCCGCCGTGGTCGGCGCCGATCGCGATCCCCTCACCGGAGTGCGCCTGATCGCTGCTCGCCGCAGGCTCATCGGACGGTGCGGGCTCCGCATCCACGTCGCCGAGGACGCCATCGACGACACGCGAGACCACCTCGCGGATGTGATGCTCGCGGGACGGGTCGGAAGTGCTGGGTGGTGACATCGTGAGCTGCGGTTGGCTTCGCACAATCCTAGGGACGCAACCCGATCCGGCATGGGAGGCCGGCGCCGCCACGGCAGGGCGCGACCCGTAACATGGTGCCATGGCTCAGCGAGATCCCGCCTTCCTCTGGGAAACCGAGGCGCTTCGATCCTCAGGCGCACGCACCGTCGCCCCATCGGGCTCGGGCCAACGCTGGCAGACCCTGCGTGAAGCGCATGTCGCCACCGGGATCCCCATCGACACCCTGCGCAAGTGGGCGCGCAAAGGCTCGGTGCCCAGCTTTCTCGATCTGCGCGACGGCGACCCGCGACGCATGGTCAACATCGACGCGGTCGAGCAACGTGCTGCCGACCTCGGCAGGCCACTGGGCCCGTCGGCGACGGCTGCGGCTTCGCCGCCCCCTTCTCCGCACGCACCCTCCGGTGCCGGTGGGGACGATGTCGCAGCCCCCCCGGGCACGATGATCGTTCCGATCGCGGCATGGGACAAGATGCTCATCCAACTCGGAAACCTCCACGAGGCGGGGCAGGATCTCGCCGAAGCGAGGGAACGTGCGGCGCGGGCTGAGACCGAGGCAGCGGTCCTTCGAGAACGCCTGTCGGAGCTCCGAGCCGCCGCACCCCCACCGATGCGGGAGGATGGAGCGCACGCCGACACCGCCGCGAGCCTCGAGCCGAGCGCCCGCGCCGCAACGCGGACCTGGCGTGCGGTGAGCAAGAGGGTGTACGGAGCCTGGAGAGAGCGGCGGAGACGCTGAACGACGCTTCCTCCGCGACGGCCTCGAGGGCCAGGGTTTGGCTCGCGATCACGGTGGCCAGCCTGGCCTGGGGAACAACCGGCG
>JBHHXA010000162.1:0-5646 GCA_046756805.1 Acidimicrobiia bacterium | reverse complement strand
GCCTTCGGCGGCTATGTCTCCGTCCCCGCCGCATGGGCCGCGCGTCGCACCGGCGCCCGGTTGTTCGTTCAGGAGCAGAACGCAGTGCCCGGGCTTGCCAACCGGATGATCTCGGGTAGAGCAGAGCGCTCCTTCGTTGCCTTCCCGGAGGCGAGGGATCGGCTCCGACACAGTCTCCTCGTCGGGAACCCGCTCCGACCCGAGTTCGTGAGTTTCGATCGGGCCCGACTGCGCGCGGAAGGTCGCGATCGCTACGGGATGGCGGACCAGAGGCCCGTGCTCGGCGTCGTCGGGGGCAGCCTCGGTGCGGGGGTACTGAACGACCTGACCGCACGCCTCGCGGACGCCCACGACCCTGAGGAGCTCGGCATCGTTCACCTCACCGGTCGAGCGCACCACGCCGCAGTTGCGGACAGAGCGGATGGGAGCGCTGTGCTCTGGCATGCGAAGCCGTTCGAGGACAGGATGGACCTCTTCTATGCCGCGGTCGACGTCGTACTGTCCCGGGCCGGTGCTCTGACCGTGTCCGAGCTCGCGGTGACGGGCACTCCGGCCGTCGTCGTCCCGTACGCCGCGGGCACGGCGGGTCACCAGCATGCGAATGCTGCACACCTGGAGCGTGCCGGCGGCGTGATCATGGTGCCGGAGACGGAGCCGGACCGGGTGGCGGTGGAGCTGGAGCAGCTTCTCGCCGACGCCCCGCGCCGGTCGGCTATGGCAGATGCCGCCGCAGCGGAGGGGAGACCCGCCGCAGCGGCCGAGATCGCAGCGGCTCTCATGGAGGCGGCGCGATGACGGTGGCATCGATCGACGCGTTCGACCGTATCCACGTCGTCGGAGCCGGCGGCTCGGGGATGGCTCCGCTCGCCAAGCTGCTCGCGGGCATGGGGAAGACCGTCACGGGGTCCGATCTCAAGCCGGGGCATCGGCTCCACTCCCTGGGTGACCTCGGTATCGAGTCCTGGGTGGGACACCATCCCCAGCTTGCGGCCCGCGCCGATCTGGTGGTCGCGTCATCTGCCGTGCCGGAGCGGGATCCCGAGCTGTCGGCAGCGGCCGCAGCAGGAAGGACGGTGTGGAGACGCCCCGAGCTCCTCGGCGCACTGACCCACCGCCATCCCGCCATCGGGTACACCGGGACGCACGGCAAGACGACCTCGACCGGTCTGGCGGTGACCGCGCTGCGCGGGATAGGGCTCGACCCCACCTTCGTGGTCGGTGGTGAGCTGCTCGACCTCAACACCGCAGCCCACGTAGGAGATCTCGACGTGTTCCTGCTCGAGGCAGACGAGGCGTTCGGCACGTTTCGTCATCTTGGGATGCGGGGCCTGCTCGTGACGAACATCGAGCCGGACCACCTCGACTACTACGGGAACGTCGCGGCCCTGGAGGAGGCGTTCGCCCTCGTCGCGAACCGCACCGAGGGCCCCGTCCTCGGATGCATCGACGACGCCGGTGTGCGACGTCTCGCCGGGCGTGCGCCGCTTGTCGGCTACGGGGTGTCGGAGGGGGCGACGTGGCGCATCTCAGACGTGGTCGATCGGCGGGGCGGTGTCGGATTCCTGCTCACCGGACCGTCGGGACCGGTGCCGGTCGACGTGCCGCGACCGGGTCTTCACATGGCCCGCAATGCCGCCGGGGTGCTCGCACTCCTGTCGGAGCTCGGGTACCCGACCGGGGACATGGCGGCGAGCCTTGCTTCTTTCGGCGGTGTCAGGAGGCGGTTCGAAGTGCGGGCCAGGGTTGCGGGAATCACCGTCGTCGACGATTACGCACATCATCCCACCGAGGTGGCCGCCACCATCTCGGCCGGGCAGCGCGATGGCGAAGGCAGGGTGTGGGCGGTGTTCCAGCCGCACCGCTACTCGCGCACCTCCGAGCTGGCACCTCGGTTCGGGGAGCCGCTCGCCGCAGCCGACGAGATCGTCGTCACCGACGTGTACCCGGCGGGAGAGCCTCCCGAGCCGGGTGTAACCGGTCGGCTCGTGGCCGAGGCTGTCGCTGCGGCGGGGGGCAGCGTCGAATACGTACCCTCGCTGCATGACGTCCCGGCGCATGTCGGCCCCAAGGTCAGGGAAGGCGACCTCGTGCTGCTTCTCGGAGCCGGTGACATCAACTCGATCACGGATGATCTCGTCGCCCAGATCGGCCGCCGGTCGTGACCCTCGACGCCCTCGTGGCTTCTGGCCTCATCGCCCGCGACCGGCACCTGGGCGAGATCACGACGTACCGCTTCGGCGGCCCGGCCCGTTTTTTCGCCGAAGTCGACACCGAAGTTTCGCTCGCCGCAGTGCTCGACGCATGGCGAAGCACCGATGGCGCGCCCCCGCTGCTGATACTGGGCAGAGGCTCGAACCTCGTCATCTCAGATGCCGGTTTTGAAGGCCTCGTGGTACGGCTCACCGGGGACTTCGCAGCCGTTGAGGTCTCCGAGGCGGGATTCGTCCGGGCCGGGGGAGCGGCCGCGCTGCCCATCGTGGCCAGGATGGCAGGCAGAGCAGGCAGGGGTGGGCTGGAGTTCTTCGTCGGTATCCCCGGATCAGTGGGAGGCGCCGTCCGGATGAACGCCGGCGGACACGGAAGCGACACAGCGGAGTGGCTCACTGCGGCGAGAGTGATGGATGCGGCTACCGGCACCGTCCGCACCGCAGACGTCGTCGGTCTCGAACTCGGGTACCGCAGCAGCAACATCGGCCCCAGGGACATCGTGCTCGACGCCATCTTCCGGACCGAGCCCCGCGCCGTTGCCGAGGGCGAGGCGATGATGCGCGACGTCACGAAGTGGCGCAGGGAACGCCAGCCGGGAGGGACGCTGAATGCGGGCAACGTCTTCAAGAACCCGGACGACGTGCCGGCGGGCCGTCTCATCGATGACGTCGGGCTGAAGGGTCTTACCATCGGTGGCGCCTCGGTGTCCCGCCGCCACGCCAACTTCTTCGTGGCCACCGACACGGCGACCGCACAAGACGTCTACGACCTCGTGCATGAAGTGCAGAGACGTGTGAGCGACGAGAGAGGTGTGTTGCTCGAACCCGAGGTGCACTTCGTCGGCGCGTTCCTCGACCCCGCCCGCGGGGAGCGGGCGGGGAGCGCGGGATGAAGACGGTCATGGACCCCCGGATCGCAGATAGGAGACGAGGCGTCAGCGAGGACGGGGCGCGGCGCCGTCTGCGCTGGGGTATCGCGATCATTCTGATGGCGGGGTTCGTGGGTTTGGTCGCGTACGCGTTCCAGTCACCCCTGCTTTCGGTTCGGCGCGTCATGATCTCCGGCTCGGAGCGCGCCGACGTTGCTGCCGTCTTGAGGCTCCACGGTGTCGAACCGGGTGTCCCCACCATCCGGGTCCGTGCCTCGGTCCTGGAGACGGCGATCGAATCGGACCCTTGGGTGACGCGAGCCAGCGTCATTGTTACCTGGCCGGGCGAAGTCGAGGTGACCGTGCTCGAGCACGTGCCTTCGGCATGGATGCGTCTCCCGAACGGCTGGATGCTCGTCTCGGCGACGGGCGCCATCCTGGAGAAGGGAAGACCACCGGACGGTGCGCCGCGGGTCCAGATCGGGTTGCCGACGGCGAGACCCGGAGACAAGGTGCTGAACCCCGCGGCTCTGGCGGCGCTCGAGTTCCTCGCAGGGCTCCCGACCGGTTTCGTGGAGGGTGCCGTCGTCGCCGCGTCGGGACCGGGTCTCGTCGCGACGATCGCCGGACACGAGGTCGATCTCGGAGGCGCACACGACATGCCGGCCAAGGCGTCCACCCTCTCGGCGCTCCTCGAAGAGGGTCTGATGCCCGGTGCCGCGGTCTCGCTACTGTCCGCGGACCGCCCGGCGGTCTCCAACCCTCGACCTGAGGTTGAACCCACCGAGGTGACCTCGACCGATGCTTCAGGCTAAGGTTGGATGTCACACCCTGCGCCCACCCCGCTGGGAGGTTTCATCGTGAGCGAGAAGAAGAACCCACAGAGCTATCTGGCCGTCATCAAGGTGGTCGGGGTCGGTGGCGGCGGCTGCAACGCCGTGAACCGGATGATCGAGGCCGGTGTGGGTGGTGTCGAGTTCATCGCCGTCAACACCGACGCCCAGGCGCTGCTCATGTCCGACGCCGACGTGAAGCTCGACATCGGCAAGGACTCGACCCGGGGTCTCGGTGCCGGTTCCGATCCCGAGATCGGTCGAGACGCAACCGAGGAGCACCGCGACGAGATAGAAGACGCCCTCAAGGGCGCGGACATGGTCTTCATAACGGCCGGAGAAGGCGGTGGCACTGGAACGGGTGGCGCACCCATCGTCGCCGCGATCGCGCGGTCGGTCGGTGCCCTCACCGTCGGCGTCGTCACACGGCCGTTCGGCTTCGAGGGCCGACGCCGCTCGGTGCAAGCCGAGTCCGGCATCCAGGGTCTCAAGAGCGCGGTCGACACGCTCATCATCATCCCCAACGAGAGGCTGCTGGAGATAGCGGACACCACGACTCCGGTTGTCGAGGCGTTCACGATGGCAGACGAAGTGCTCACTTCGGGTGTCAAGGGCATCACCGATCTCATCACGACTCCGGGGCTCATCAACGTAGACTTCGCGGACGTCAAGACCGTGATGTCCGACGCCGGGTCGGCCGTGATGGGAATCGGGCACTCCACCGGCGAGCAGCGCGGCGAGCAGGCGGCGCAAAAAGCGATCAGCTCTCCGCTCCTCGAAACCTCGATGGAGGGCGCTCGGGGGGTCCTGCTCTCGATCGGCGGTCCGTCGGACATGACGCTCCACGAGGTCAGCACCGCGGCCACCCTCATCGCAGAGCACTGCGACTCGGATGCGAACATCATCTTCGGCGCGGTCGTCGACGACTCCCTCGGTGACGAGATGCGGGTCACGGTGATCGCCGCCGGATTCGACCGGGAGATGTCGGCCCGTCCCCAGCCACCCAGCTTCCGCTCGGTGCGCGAGGGCGGTTCCGGTGGCGACCCCGCTGAAGCCGGTGACGATGACGATCTCGACATACCCGGTTTCGTCCGGGGATGATCCGCCCCCCCGGTTTCCGGGGTGCGGTCTTTGCGGGCGCCGCCCACGGTGACGCCCGACACGACCCGGCGGCGCGGTCGGACCTTGCCGGCGCACTCGACATCGCCGCTGCCTGGGCGTTCGTCAGGCAGGTGCACGGCGTAGACGTGGTCGAAGCCACGACGCCGGGTCTCGCAGGAGACGCCGACGCCGTCTTCACCACGGTGCCGGGGCTGCCGGTGGCCATCGCCACCGCCGATTGTGTGCCCGTCGTGCTCGAGGGGTCCTCGTTCGTCGCGGTCGTCCATGCCGGGTGGCGCGGGGCTGCAGCCGGGGTGGTGACCGCAACCCTCGCCAGGCTCGGCGAGGAGGGCCTTGTCGTCGAGCGCGCCGCTGTGGGGCCGGCCATCGGTCCCTGTTGCTACGAGGTGGGCCCGGAAGTCGCCGCGCGGTTCGCCACTCATCTCGCAGAGACCACCTGGGGCACCCGGAGCGTCGACCTCCCGGGACTGGTCGTGTCGCAGCTCGAGCGCTCGGGCGCTGCACCTACCGTCTGGAGCGACATGCGGTGTACGTACACCTCGCGCGATCTCTACTCGTTCCGCGGCACTGCGACCAGCGAGCGCCAGGTGACGGTGGGATGGCTGCCCTAGCCCT
>JBHHXA010000161.1:0-5651 GCA_046756805.1 Acidimicrobiia bacterium | reverse complement strand
GGTGGGCCACATGCGAGCCGGTCGGATCATCGGGATCGAACCGGCCCAGGTACTTCGGGGCGGTGTCCGGCAGCAGGTCGAGGAAGTTCGTGCCGCTCACGTGGTCGGCGTTGAGCTCTGCGGTTTCCCGCGCCATCTCCAGCGCCTCGTACGGGCACTCCGTAACACACTCTGCGCAGCCCTTGCACAGGTCGGAGACCATGATGGCGAACAACCCGCCGGAGCCCTCTTCCTTGCGCTCCAGGCTGCGGAAGACACTCGTCGTCTTGCCGTATGCAAGCGGTACTCGCTCGAAGAGCTCCATGAATTGGCGGCGCGCCGGCTCCGAAACGGCAGCAAGCCCACCTATCTCGTCAGCGAGGATCTCCTTGAACGGCGTCGATCCCTTGTCGGCAACGTCCTGAGCCATGCGGGCTCTCAACCGCGTCTCGACACCGGGCAGCGCCTCCAGCAGCAGCGCCCGCTGGGCGGGGTCGGCGACATACGCCTTGGCCGCCGTCGTGAGCACGGTCGACATGTCCTGAGCCGTGTTGGGGAGGGCGGTATCGGGACACGCCGTGATGCAGTCCATGCACGCGGTGCAGTTCTCAGCGATCCACACCGGCGTCTCCCGGCGCGAGACGTATTTGCTCGCGGTGCGACCCGTGCCGGCGGCCATCATCCCGATGGCCGCGAGCGGTGAGGCGGGCTGGTCGTACCCGAGACCGGCGCGAAATTCGTCGTCGAAGGTCGCCATACGCGCCAGCGGGATCCGCACCTGCTGTGCAGATGCAGGAAGACGGGGGACGGCATCGACGGCGCATCCCTCGCAGGCGACCATCGCCGACAGGCGCATCGACGAGGTGTCCGGCGCCTCGGGATCGCCGTGGGGTACCTCGACGACGAGCTCGTAGCCCTTCGCCATCACGCTCATGTTGGACTCGACGACCGCATCGCCAAACCGCCCGAACTTCCTGTCGTACTGTTGGTTGACGATCTCGCGGAATCTCGTTTGTGTGACGTCGTAGTCCTCGAGGAAGCCCGACACGCGGAAAAACCCGCCGAGGAACGCGTTCCCCTGCATCCGGAGCTGAAGGTCCTCACGATTCGTCGACTCGCGGGCGATCCGGAACCCCGGAAGCGTGTAGATCCGGATCTTCTTGTCGATGATCTCCTGCCGGTACCGGGCGGGAATCCGTTGCCAAACGGTCTCGGGATCCTCCTCCGATTCCCAGACGAAGGTGCCCCCCTCGTTGAGACCGACGAGGGGGTTGGTGTGAGTGAACGCCTTGGGGTCACAACACAGCACCACGTCGACGTGATGCAGGTCGCAGTTGACCCGCACTCGCTGCGGCGCGACCACGAGGAAGTAGGCAGTCGGCGCACCTTTCTTCTCGGAGCCGTAGCGGGGGTTGGCGCTCACGTGGAGGACTTCCTTGGGTCGCCCGAACTCGTCCACCTCGTGATGCTCTTCGATCAGGTCGTCGCCGATGGCACCGATGATCTCGCCGAGGTTCTTGCCGGTCGTGATCATCCCCCAGCCACCGATCGAGTGCAGCCGCACCGCGATGGCGTGATCGGGCAGCAGCGACGGAGTCCGCTCGGACACGACGGAGTACGGGTGGTCGATGCCGAGCGTGAAGTAGGACTCCTGGTCGACGGTGTGCCCGTCCCTGCGGGTGATGCGTCCCATCACGAACTCGTATGCCCCGATGATCCCCTCGGGGCGGAAGTCGCGGGAGCCGAGCCCATAGGAGCCGCTGAGGATGAGCGGGAGATCCTTGAACGCGATGGGTGGCACGCTCGAGGCGTGGCCGTGGGTATGGGCCTCGACCGCCTTGTTGAGCGCAGCGCGGATCTCCCGCGTCAGCGGATTGTCGCCTGAGAGCGGCTCGTCCGTGCGCTCGAGGACGACGACCCGCTTCTTGCCGGCGAGGGCCCGCACGATGGCCGCCTCCGGGAACGGCCGGAGCACGTTGACGTGGAGCGAACCGACCCTGGCGTCCTCCGTGCTGCGGAGGTGGTCCACAGCCGCCTCGATGTTCTCCGCGGCCGAGCCGAGGGTCACGAACACGGTCTCTGCATCCTCGGTGGCGTACTCAGACAGCAGGCCGTAGCTGCGTCCCGTCAGGTCCGCGAACTCGTCGTAGGCCTCTTCGAGGAACCCGAGGATCGGCTCGGCGAAGTTGTTGCGCCGGGCGATGACACCGTTCATGTAGTGCTCCTGGTTCTGCACCGGCCCGAGGAGCATCGGGCTCTCGAGGTCCACCATGATCGGCACCCTGCGCCTCGTCTGACCAAAGAGGAGGCGCTGGGCCTCGGTCGGGCAATCGATGATGTCTTCGGGTGCGCCGAGGAACTCGCGGATGAGCTCCGACTCCGCCTTGTAGAACGTTCGCTCCAAATGGGACGTGAGGAAGCCGTCCTGGATGTTGATCCCCGGGTTGAGCGCCTTCTCCGTGACCTTGCGCAGGATGAGCGCCTGGTCCGCCGCCTGTTGGGAGTCCTTGGCGAACAACATGATCCACCCGGTGTCGAGGGCGGCGTAGATGTCGTCATGTCCGCAGTGGACGTTGAGGGCGTGCCTCGTCAGCGCCCGCGCCGCGACCTCGAGGACCATGGTCGAGAGCTTGCCGGGTGCGTGGTAGTACTGCTCGAGCCCGTAGACGAGGCCCTGGCCTGACGTGAAGTTGACCACGCGGTGGCCGGACACGGAGTAGGCGATGGCCCCGCCCTGTGCGGCGTGCTCCCCCTCGGCCTCGATCGCGATCTTCGACCGACCGAAGACGTCGAGCTTCCCCTCGGCAAACGAGAGCTGGTAGTTCTCACCCATCTCGGTCGAGGGTGTGATGGGGTAGAACACGCCGCCCTGGGTGACACGGGCCTCCGTGTGATAGGCGACGAGCTGGTTGCCGTTGGTCGTGACCCGGATCCCGGGGAACCTGGGTTTGGTCACGCATACCGCCTTTCCGCGGGACGGGGTGCTCTAGGCCCGAGGATACCGCCCGTTGGGGCGATTCCAGCCGAAGGCACGTCGCTCTCGTGGCATGATGCCGGGCGATGCGGATCGCGCTCATCTCCGATATTCACGGGAACACGGTCGCCCTCGATGCCGTCCTCGCCGACCTCAACGACGTCGGCACAGACCTCATTGTCGGTCTCGGGGATAACGCTGCCGGCGGACCCGACCCTGAGGGGGCCATCGAACGTGTCACCCAACTCGCCTGCCCGGTAGTTATGGGCAACACCGACCTCGACCTGTTCGATCCGCCTGACCGGTGGAGTGATCCGGCCGCCGTCAACGCACCGGAGACCGCAAGACATGTGGTCGAAATCAGCTTGTGGGCTGCCGGTGAACTGTCATCGCACCACCAACGACTCCTCCGCGGTCTGCCCCGTGTCGTGAGGCTCGATCTGGAAGACGCGGGGACCTTGCTGGGCTTCCACGGATCGCCGTCGTCGCCCACTGACATCATCACGCCCAGTACGCCTCCTGGTGAGCTCGACAGATGCTGGGGGATCACGTTCGCCACCGGTTCCTCGCTGGTGGCCATACGCACGTGCCCTTGCTGCTCCGGCACCGGAGCAGCACGATCATCAACCCGGGCAGCGTCGGCATGCCCTTCGGCAGGTACGGGACTGCAGGAGCCGTGCCAGTCCTGTCCGACGCGTCCTATGCGCTCATCACGGCCCGAGGCCCCAGGGTGAGCATCGACTTCCGAGAGGTCGAAGTCGACGAGCGCAAGCTGGCTCGCCAGGTCGCGTCGAGCGGGATGCCCCACGCCCAGTGGTGGCTCGGCCTGAGAGGTCTTTCGGGGTTCGACTAGAACAACGCCTAACGGGACGCGGCAAGGCCCCGAGCAAGGGCCGCCGTCTGCAAGGGCGCCCCGGCGGAGAGTCGGAGCGGGGAACAGCGAAGCGGTCGCCTGGGCAGCGGTGATCCCGGCACCGCGATCGGGGCCGTGGGTACAGGTGGGAATGGACGCCGGGGCTGTCATCGGGGAACGGGTAATAGTCGGAACGGGTGACACCGTGGAGCGTTCGTCGCCGGAGATGGGATACGCGGAGGTCAGGGAGGGTCGCGCGATGGGATCAGAGCGGGTGGTCGGAACCGGACACGACCCGGCTTGGAATCGGGGTCGATGGTGAACCCGTGCCCGTGGATCACGATGTGATGGTGGTACCAGCACAACGTCACCAGGTTGTCCGCATCGGTGCGGCCGCCCTCCGAGAACGGGACACGGTGATGCGCCTCGAGCCGATAGATCGACGTGCAGCCATCGGCGACACAGCCGCCGTCACGGTGCTGTATGAATCTGCGGAGCCGCGGCGGCACCGTTCGTGATCTCCGCCCGATCCCGAGGGGGATCCCGTCGCCGGTGTACGCCACCAGCTCGGCCGTGGCGCCGCACAAGAGCGCGCGGAGCGTGTCTGGGCCGACATGCGGCCCGGCGATGACCGATGCCGAAGCCTCGTCGTCTGTCGCATCGACCGCGACAACCACCGTCGGAGACGGCCCGTCCTCGCCCTGACACAGGGCCACCAGCGCATCGGCACGCCTGTGCCGGAGCGGCGCCTTCGTCCCGTCGGGGAACGCAGGGAACTCGTCGGCTCGGTCGGTCAGCGTCTGCTCGACGATCTTGCCTGCGACCCCCGGGAGCTGTCCCGAGAGACGCCACGCCGAGTCGTCGAGCGTCGGCTGGATGACGAGGTAGCGGTCCGCAAAGGCCTGACGCTCGTCGAGGGTCGAGATGCGCCGGCGACGTGACGCCCTGCGCCGCAGACCTGCGACGTCGACGTCGTACGAGCCGAGAAGCGCCTCGAGCTCGTCGTCGGGCGTGGCCAGGCGAGCCAGCTCGACGGCGCGATCCCACGTGAGCTCGCCGTCGGCCAGCGCTCCCGAGGTGTGGGGTAGAGAATCGAGCGCCTTCGCTGTGGCTGCGAGCGTCTTCGCCGTCTCGGGTGAGACATCGATCCGGCCGGCAACCCACTCTGCGAGCGAGCCGCACCCTTCCGCCGTCGCGGCCTGCCTGCGATCGAGCTCACGGATCCGGGCAGCCTGACGAGCACGCACCCGCCCGATCACCCGCTCGTCGGCGGCGAGCCGCAATCGCAGCTCTTCGGTCGGCACTTCGGAGAGAACTTCCATGCCAACAACCTATATGCCAGGTGTGACAAAAAGAGATCGATTGATAGCATTAACGTTGAAGGATCTCCGACAGACTCCGAGGTCTCGCCGGATGGGGGTTAGCGGTTCGGCACCCACATGAGTCACATCGCGGACCCTCACCTCGCCGACGAAGGCACCGGTGAAGGATCCGGAGGAACCTTTCTCCTCGGCGCTTCCGGTACTCACAGGAGTGGATGCGAAGCGCGCACTCTCCGCCCTCACGGCGCCTTTCGCTGGCCCCTGGCGCGTGCGGCGTTCCAGCCGACCCGGTGGTACGGGAGGCCCAGAGCTCCGCCGTACACGTGTTCGCCACCGAGGCGCCGTCCGCCCCTTAACCGACCGCCGCCGCGCCGACCATCGCCACGCCGCCACGTCGACACCGGCGCCTCACCGGGCTACGGCGCGCGTCGTGGACGAATCTGCGCTGTACAGGTGACTGCTTATCCTCAGCCTGCCAATCCGCTGCCGGGCCCCTGGGTCATGAAGTCGCGACAACAGCCGC
>JBHHXA010000160.1:0-5684 GCA_046756805.1 Acidimicrobiia bacterium | reverse complement strand
ACATCGGCAGGGTGACGAGCGGACTGCTGGTAGCCGTGCTCGTGTTCTTCGTCGCTCCCGTCGTCGCGTTCTACGTGCTCATCGACCTCCCCCGCGTCCGCAAGGAGACCATCTCCCTCATCCCGGAACACCTCCAGGACGAGGTGACGTACGTCTCACGCCAACTCGGTGGAGCCGTCGGAGGCTTCATCCGGGGCCAGGTCCTGGTGGCGCTCATCGTCGGGGTCCTCACCAGCTTCGGGTTCTGGCTCATCGATCTCAGGTTCTGGCTGATCATCGGGATGATCGCCGGCTTTCTCAACATCATCCCGTTCGTGGGACCGTGGGTTGGAGGAACGCTCGGCGTGCTCGTCGGTCTGGCCACGGGAAGTGTCTCGACCGCACTCCTCGCAGGGCTCGTAGCCCTCATCGTGCAGCAGGTCGACAACAACTTCGTCAGCCCCACGGTGCTCCGTGCGACGGTGCGTCTCCACCCCGCAGTGGTGATCCTCGTTCTGATCCTCGGTGGTGCCGTCGGCGGACTGTGGGGCGTGCTGCTTGCGGTGCCGGTGACGGCGGGGGTGAAGATCCTCGTCGGGCATGTGTGGAGAACCCGGGTGCTGGGGCAGTCCTGGCAAGAGGCGAGCGATGCGGCCACAGAGCAGCGGGAGCCGTCGCTGGCGTCGCTCCGGAAGAATGCCGAAGAGCCCGAGGCTGCTCCGGCAGGAGCCGGAGAGCAGGCCGACACGGCGAGCGGGGAACCGGACCAGCCGCCCGAGTCGTTCCCCGAGTCGTGAAACAGCGCGGACCCGGCAAGTGATCGATGCGCTCCTCGGGGCCCTCTTCGTAGGCCTCGTGATTCGGGGCTGGCTCAGGGGCTTCGTTCGCGAGGTCGTCGGCCTCGCCGTCATCGTCGCAGGCACTCTGCTCGCATTTCGGCTCTCGTCGGCGGCGGGCTCGATCGTGTCGGCGATGACGGGAAGCTCGGCCGACTCGTCCCGGTTCATCGGCGGCGTGGCCGTGTTCCTGCTCGTATCGATCGGCGGCGCCGTCGTCTCCTTCATCGCTCACCGCGGCATCCGGATCCTCCCCGGCCTGCCGACCGCCAACCGGGCCGCAGGCGCAGGCTTCGCCGGTCTGGCGGGTCTGTTGGCGACCACGGTCGTCTTCTCCGCTCTGGCGATCGTCCCGCTGCCCGAGGGTTGGGAGGACGCCATGGACGAGTCTGCGATCGCCAGGTTCCTCACCCTGCCGGACGGACCACCGCAGGCCGTCCTGGGGAAGATCGCAGGCGACAGGGTTGCAGCGACGATGCTCGATCTCCAGGATGTCTTCGGCGAGCGTCATCTCGTGGCAGATCTCACGCCGATCGAGGTGCCACCTGCCGGCCCCGAGCAGCTCGAGGCGGACGAAGCCGCGTCCGCCACGATGTTCGCTGCCGTGAACGAGACCCGAATCGCTGCCGGAGCACAGCCTCTTGCCCAATCCGAAGCCCTGGACGAGGTGGCGGGAGTGCTGGCTTCGGGTGTGTACGAGAGCGGGCGATTCGCGCTGGTACCCGATGTCGAGTCCTTCGTGGAGCGTTTCGAGATCCCGGTGGTGTCCGCTGCCGAGGTGCTGGGACTCGGCGGATCCGCAGGCTCCGTGCACGAAGCATTCGTCGCCGACCGAGGAGCAAGTGAGGCCATGACCGGCACCGCTCACCGGCGGATGGGCGTGAGCGCGGTGCGCGGGCCCACAGGCTTGGTCATCGCCATCGTGCTGGCGTCTTGACCTATTCGGGGCCGGGCCCGGCTCGTGAGTCGGAGATGTCCCGCGTACGCGCTTCGTCGAACCCGGCAGGCGGGGGTGGGGTCTCCGTTGCGGCCAGTGCCTGAGTCGGTCGTGTCGATGAGCGGCGCGATGCCCACAGGCCAAACGCCAGCAAGATGGCTGCGGCGACGACGACGCCGACCAGCCACCACGGGAAGCCGGGCTCGCTGAGATCCGACACCGCGAGGATGTCGACTCCCTCTGAGAGCGAGATCTCCCAGCGCAGTCTGCCGTCGGGAAGGACCTCATCGGCGTTCCGCTCCTTGACGGTGCCGGGCATGCCGACGATGACACTGGCTTTGAACGCCTGCTCGATGACATCGAGGCTCAGGGGAAGGTCTCCGGCGCCCTCGATGAGCTGGCCGGGCGCTCCCGCCTTGGCCTCCAAGGTCACGAGGTCGCCGTCGATCGACAGGCGGAAGGTCTCGAAGTTGTTCTCCTCACCCGCGGCCGCGATCAGCTGCTCCAGCTCGGCGGGATCGGCGAACTGCTCGGTGTTGGCGTAGTACGTCATGTCGCCCTCGACCCTGGACTGCAAGCTCTCGAGTGGGTTGCCCTCCAGACCGGGGATGTCGAGATCGAAGCCCGGGATGAGCCCATCGCCTTCGCCGCCGGTGAAGGCGCCGAGCAGCTGCTGCAGCTCCTCGTCGAGTCCCAGCTCGACCGTATAGGTGCCCGAGCCGTCCTCGCCGATATCGACGATGACGTTCGTCTCGGCCCGGCAACCGACGAGAAGGATCGCACCGAGCGCAGCGAGACCCCAGACTCTTCGCATCGAACTCCTCAACAGCTTCGCAGGCGGGACTCTACGACAACACCGCTGATCCACCGGGCACGTAGTGTGCGAGGGTGGAGGGTCCCAAGCCTGAGACAGTCGGCGAGGCGCTGGTGGCTGCGTTCGTCGCTGTTTTCCCGGAGTACGTGGCTGCCGGCATCGTCGGTCTCGGCGAGGATCCAGACCGGTTTGCGGCAGCCATCGGCGACGGCACGAAGTGGCTTGCCGACGAGCTGTCCGCCGAGCTTGCCCTGCCGCCGGCCGTGCAGCGCAAGTCACCGCTGGAGATCTTCCGCGCCGCGTTGTCGTACCCGACGGCGGCCATGACCGCGGCTGGGGTCGAGGCGGTGCCTCGGGATCCGTCCGCAGTGGATGCGCTGCCCGGGGATACGTTCGGTCTCGCCCCCGCTTCGTCGCGCGAACTGGGCGAGGCAGCCTGGGGGGCGCACGTTGCGTGGGGCGTCGCCAAGGCCGAGGCCGTTGCCGGGGTCGTGCCTGCTGGCCCTGCCCGAGACGTCACCCTTGCCGGCATCGCGCTTGTGACGACGAACCTCATGGACCGCACCAGGATCCAGGATGTCGTGACGGCGTCCGGGCTCGGTTTCGCCGTGTGGCGTAATCCCGGGGGTGTGGCAGCGGGTCTCGACGGAGGTGCGCCGGCAATGGCGCTCGTCGATCTGACACACCCCGCCGTCGACGAGATCGTGACGATGCTCTCCGCAGCCGTCGTGCCAACGATCGTGTACGGGCCGCACGTCGACGACATCGCCATGGCCCGGGTCCGCGCTCTGGGAGCTACGGACGTGCTTCCCAGATCAAGGTTCTTCCGGCGACTGCCGGACCTCTTGCCGAAGAAGGTGTAGGCGGCGCCGGGTTCTCTAGAGCCGGGTCCTGCAGCGCCCTCGGTAGGATTCGAACCTACGACCTACTGCTTAGGAGGCAGTTGCTCTATCCCCTGAGCTACGAGGGCGGGGTCGCGATCGTAGCGGTGACGCATGCGGGTCGGGTGACGACTGACGAGGCGGCGGGTCCCTGCCGCGTGGGATGGACCGTGATGAGCGAGCAGAGACGCAGGCCGTGGGTCCGGAGGTTCGTACGCTCCGTCGTGGCCGAGTGGAGAGAGTTCGGCTGGGTGGGGCGAGTGGCACTCGTCGGCGTTCTGCTCTCCGTGGGTATCGCCGTCACGCTGGGCTTTTCGATTCCGTCCTCGGCGAGGGGCCACCTTCTCGACGCCCAGGCAGACATCATGGAGAACGTTGCTCTGGATCTTGCCAGCCAGGGCCTCATCCCCACCGATCCCACCGACCAGCAGGGTTACGAGCAGTTCGACCGCGAGGTGCGTCTGCGGCTTCTCGGCGGCGAGACGGTGCGGGTCAAGGTGTGGACACCGGACGGGCGCATCGCGTATTCGGACGCCTCCGAGCTCGTCGGGCGTCGCTTCGATCTGACCGCCCCCGCTCTCGCCGCCTTCGGCGGCGACCGTTCGATCCACGTCTCCGCTGCAACGGACCCTGCACACGCGCTCGAGGCCGACCTGGGAGAGCTCATCGAGTTCTACATCCCGTTCTCTGATGCCGGGCGCACCGTCACAGGCGTGTTCGAAGTGGAGCAACGGGTGGACGCGCTCAACACGACCCTCGGCCATGTCCGGCGGAACGTCTGGATCAGCATCGGGACCGGGATCGGAGTGCTCATGATCTTCATGGGCAGTCTCGCGATCGCGGGTGCCCGAGCTCTCAACCGGCGCCGCCGCCAGGCGGAGACCCTTCTCGGGGATCTGCTGCGGGCCCAGGAGGCGGAGCGGAGCCGGATCGTCGGCGCGCTTCACGACGAGGTGGGGCAACCCCTCTACCGGCTTCTGTACGGTCTGGAGGGCAGCAGGGCAAAGGTTGATGATCCCGAGCTGGTTGCGGGCGAGCTCATTCGGCTTGAGAAGATCGTGCGCGAGGTGGATCGAACCCTCCGTGCAGAGCTCCGGTTGCTGCACCATGGCGAAGTCGAAGCCGTCGGACTGGGACCGGCCTTGCGTGAGCTGGTGGACGCGACGAAAGCCGAGACGGACATCGAGATCGAACTCGACCTTGCGCTCAACGGAGGGCCGTCGCCTGTTCCGAGCACGGCGCTGTTCCGCGCCGCCCAGGAGGGTCTCATCAACGTGCGGAAACACTCCGATGCGACCACGGTGAGTGTGCGGGTTTGGCGTGACTCCAGTCGGGCGGTGCTGGAGATCGCAGACAACGGTATCGGTGCCAGGAGCCCCGAGGGTTTGGGTCTGACGACGACTCGTGAACGTCTCGACGCCATCGGTGGCGGCCTCAGCCTTCGTCTCGGTTCCGGGGGAGGCACCGTGCTTCGGGCGTGGGTCCCGCTGGACGAGGAGGCGCTGTGAGAGTCGTGATTGCCGACGACCATCGCGTGGTGCGAGACGGACTGCGGTGGATGCTCTCGGATCACCCGGAGGTCGAAGTGGCGGGTGAGGCGGCGACCGGCACCGAGCTGATCGAGCTCGTTCGGGAGACAGAGGTGGACATCGTGCTGCTCGATGTCCGGATGCCCGGGATGAGTGGCCTCGAGGCTTTGGAGGCGCTGCGCTCCGAGGCTCCAGAGGTCAGGGTGATCATGCTTTCGATGCACGATGAGCCCGTGTACGTGAGGAGGGCGGTCGAGCTCGGGGCGTCCGGCTATCTGTTGAAGAGCGCGGGCCGGGACGAGATCATCAGGGCGCTGCGCCAGGTGGCCGAGGGCGGCGCTTACGTGCAGGGCGAGATCACGTTGCCCTTGCTCGAACACGTTGCAGGTGGCTATGAGGCCGGCTCCTCTCCGGAGCTCAGTCCGCGAGAGCGGGAGGTGCTCGGGCTCGTGGCCCGGGGTCTCGAGAACAAGCAGATTGCGAGGGAGCTCGGCCTGTCGGAAGCCACCGTCAAGACGTACCTGAAGTCGGTCTTTGAGCGGCTCGAGGTCCGCACGAGGGCCGAGGCGGTTGCGGTTGCGCTGCGCGAGGGCCTGATCGACTGACGCTCGGCAGTAGGGCCGAACGTCCCGATGCGGCCGGCACATACGGGTGAGGTCTGGTTGCCAGACGGGTGTCTAGGCACGTTGTCTACCTGTTCATACCGTG
>JBHHXA010000159.1:0-5787 GCA_046756805.1 Acidimicrobiia bacterium | reverse complement strand
CTCCGCTGCGGTCGCGGCGACCACCGAGGCGCTGAGGATCGGAGATGAGGCGGGGGCACCGGTTCGGGGGTCGATCAGATGGTGCGCGATCTCGCTGCCCACCCGCCAACGGCGACGTGTGACGGAGCTCGTAGCAAGAGCGCCCACGCCCAGCGGGATCATCGTTGCGGGAGCTTCCCACGGGTCGACCAGCTCGACCTCCGCATCGGGGTGGCTGGAGCGGATGTCCCCGCCAGCGTTGACGATCGATGCAAGCTCCCGATCGACCACGCGATCGCACGTAAAGCCCTTTGCGATGCCGCCGAGGTCGAGCCGGACTTGGGGATCGAGACGGAGCCTCGATCCCACGAGGTCCCAATCGGCGACGCTCTCGGCGCGCGGTGGCTGATCCCGGTCCACCACCTCCTCGAAGGTACGGTCGTAGCCCCAACGCGAGACGTGGGCGCCCACGGCCGGGTCGACGAGCCCGCCCGTCAGATCACGCAGCTGGATCGCCGTTCGAAGGATCGCCCGCATCATCGGAGACACGGCGACATCGTTACGTCTACGCCGGTTGATGGCGGACAGCTCGGAACCCGGAAAGAACCGGCTGCACCGCGCCTCCACCTCTGCAAACGTGGAACGAACAGCTGCGAGGCATTCGTGGTCGCGCACCACCGCATCGACGCTTGTCCCCATTGCCGCGAACGACCCGCGGATCATGAGCCCTTGCTCTTCACCCTCGTCGTCTGTGCGGTACGCGCCGGTGTCTTGGCAGCCACACTCACGGTGCGCACGATCTCTTGCGGTGGCGGCGGCAGTACCGGGGTGTATCGGATCACTACTAGGCCGGTGGCGGGGAGGTCGGGCACGGGTGCGAGGGTCGTCGTGCTCGCCGACAGCTGAGGAGCGTCTGGGTCCGGCTGGGGTGACTGAGCGGCTTCTGCCTCCTCTTCCGTCAACGCGAAGAGGAGTGAAACGCTCCACGCGACGGCCGCTCCCGTCCACGCCAGTATGCCCGCCCAACGCGTCGGGAAGAGTCGTCTCATCACTTTTGCGCGTCTTCGGCGACGCTGAGAGCCACACCACGCTCGATGAGGAGCCGCACCACGGACGGTGGAAGCTCCTCAGAGATCGCATCGGGCTGGACGCTCTCGGCGAAGCCTCGAGCAGCAAGAACACGAGACACTACCGCCGTGAGACCCTCGACCTGCGGTGCAGGTGTCTCGAGATGCACAATCGTTGGAGGCGCGGTCTCGCTGACCACGACAGTGGGTGGCGAGAGCGACGCCTCCGGGACGGGTGGCGTTTCGGTCCGCGACAAGAGCAACCAACCGGCGGTCCAGGTGACGACGAGGGCCGTGAGCGCCAGCACGGTGCCTCTCCGGTCAGTCATCGTCGTCATGCTCCTTCTCCTCGTCGTGATCGTCGTCGTGGTGCTTCTTCTCGTGGTGGTGGTGGTCGTCGTCGTGCTTCTTCTCGTCGTGATCCTCGTGGTGTTTCTCGTCGCTGCCTCTCGTGGCCGGACCGGTGTCGGTGGTCGGAGCGGCGGCGGTCACGCGCACCGTTCGGACGATCGGCGGGGGGGCGGGGGGGCCCGGGAGGTCGAGTCCCTCTTCTGCACAGATCAGGCGCAAGGCGTCGAGGGCGGCGATTTGGAGTGGCGAGATGGTTTCGCTCAGCTCTGCTTCAACGAGCGTCGCTGCGTCGGTCGTGCACGCAGTCTCGAGATCCGACGGCAATGCGGTGACCGGGTCCTGCACATAGGAGATCGTGCTCGCGGTTGGTTGCGTCCGCTCGATCGCCGCCACAGAGGGCGCCGCGGCGATCGTCGCTTCCGCGAGAGGTTCGGCGATCGGGCTGGAGGCCAGCGCTACGGCGGCGATGGCGCTTGCCGGAACGAGGACGAGGCTCGCCACAATCGCGAGGCCCGGTCGCTTGGTGCCCTTGCGTCTTTTCGAGTCCGTCGCCATGTCACACCCCCAGCCGTGCGACTGGTTGGCACGCGCGGTGGCGGTCGGTCTCCAACGCGACCGCCGGGTGCCCTGCATCCTCGCCTTGCTCGGCGTCGCTGATCCACGCTCTCATCGGCTCTGCCCCTCCTGTTGCCGGAGTTCCCTTCGTGGGGCCGTCCGGAGAATCATGTGGGAGCCGGTCTTAATCGTGCGCTAAAGCCGGTACAACCTCTTGATCGCGAGGACTAGTGCGTCGGACTCGTGCCGGTGCGGCACCCGCAGCGCACCGGATCCGGACGTGCCTCAGCCTGCCGCTCCGAGCGCGACTTCGAGCACCTCTGACACATCCTGCATCACGTGAATCGTTATCTCGTCGCGCACATCTTCCGGCACGTCGTCGAGGTCGATCTCGTTGCGGTGGGGTATCACGACCTCGCTGAGCCCGGCGCGATGGGCTGCGAGCACCTTCTGTTTGACGCCCCCGATGGGGAGCACTCGCCCCTGGAGTGTGATCTCGCCGGTCATGCCGACCTCCTCGCGGACTGTGCGACCGGTGAGAAGGCTGACGAGGGCCGTTGTCATCGTCACGCCTGCAGAGGGACCGTCTTTGGGGATGGCTCCCGCCGGGACGTGAATGTGGAACCGGCGCTGCACGGCATCGGGCTCGATACCGAGCGATGCGGCGTGCGACTCGACGAACGAGAGGGCGATGCGGGCCGACTCCTTCATCACGTCGCCGAGCTGACCCGTGAGGGTGAGCCCGGGCTCGCCCTCCATCACCGTGGCCTCCACGAAGAGCACGTCGCCGCCGGCGCCGGTGACGGCGAGACCGGTCGCCACGCCGGGCACCGAGGTCCTGTCCCTGGCCTCGTCCCTGTGCACCGGCGGCTTGCCGAGCAGGTCGGCGAGCGCATCGCGATCGACCGTGATCGGCGCTGCGTCTGCACCCGAGGCGATACGGGTGACGGCCTTGCGGACGAGCTTACCGAGCCGGCGCTCCAGCCCGCGCACCCCGGCCTCTCTCGTATACCCGTCGATGATGCCCGCGAGCGCATCCTCGGTGACGACGAGCTCGTCCTCCTTCAGCCCGCCGCGCGTGATCTGGCGGCCGAGCAGGTGATCGGTTGCGATCTCCAGTTTCTCGCGGTCGGTGTATCCGTCGAGACGAATGAGCTCCGTCCGGTCGAGTAGCGGGGCCGGGATCGTGTCAGCGATGTTCGCCGTGGCGATGAACATGACGTCGGACAGGTCGAGGTCGAGCTCGAGGTAGTGGTCGCGGAAGGTGTGATTCTGGGCCGGGTCGAGGACCTCCAGCAGGGCCGAAGACGGATCGCCGCGCCAGTCCGCCCCGATCTTGTCCATCTCGTCGAGGAGGAACACGGGATTCATCGAGCCCGCCTCCACCAGGGCTCGCACGATGCGTCCCGGTCTCGCTCCGACATAGGTTCGACGGTGGCCGCGGACTTCTGCCTCGTCCCGGACACCGCCGAGCGCGACGCGGACGAACTTGCGTCCGAGCGCCCGTGCGACGCTCTCGCCGAGGGAGGTCTTGCCCACCCCCGGCGGTCCGACGAGGAGAAGGATGGCCCCCGACCCCCGTGCCCCCGCCTCAGCCTCGAGCCCGCGCTCGGCCCGCAGCTTGCGAACGGCGAGATGCTCGATGATCCGCTCCTTGACGTCGTCGAGACCGGTGTGGTCGGCGTCGAGCACATCTCTCGCCGCCAGCAGGTCGAGGCGGTCGTCGGAGGTCGTGCTCCACGGCACGCCGAGCACGGTGTCGAGATACGTCCTGATCCACCCGTGCTCGGGGCTCTGCTCGCTCATCCTCTCGAGCCTGTCGATCTCGCGCTCCACGGCCTCGGCGACCGCTTCCGGAAGGTCGACTTCCTCGAGTCGAGATCGGTACTCGGATGCGACGTCTGTGGTTCCCTCGCCCAGCTCGTCCTTGATCGACTCCATCTGCTGCCGGAGCATGTATTCCCGCTGGCTCTTCTCGATCCGCTCACCTGCGTCCTCCCGGATCCGCTGCCGGAGCGTGAGGTCGGCGAGGATCTCGTTCATCCATCCGAGCACCTTCTCGAGCCTGGATCCGATGTCGATGGTCTCGAGCACCTCGATCTTCTGCTCGAGGGAGAGGTCGGGCGAGTACGCGGCAAGATCTGCGAGACGGCCCGGGTCGTCGACGTCGAGGATCCGATCTGCGATGGCGCCGATGCCCCTATGTTGGAGGATCTCGGTGACCACGGCGCGATACTCGGCGGCCATGTCGGTGGTGCGCTCGTCGTACACGTCGGTCTCGGCGATCGGATCGACATCTACCCACAGCACCTCATGGCTGCCCGGTCTTCCCGCGCCGATGCCGGCGCGGGCTACACCGGCGATGAGGACGGAGGTCGTGTCGCCGTTCGAGATCTGCTGGATCTCGGCGATGGTCCCGACGCTGCCGTAGTCGTTCCCGATCCGGGGGACGAGGAGGAGCCTGCCTCCTGTCGATTCCGATGCCGCGATGGCGCGGTGCGCCTCGTCCGACTCGACCGTGACGGTGACGACCATGTGGGGGAAGACCACGCCGTTGCGAAGGGGGAGGACGGGCAGCGTCACGGTGGAGAGGTCGGTCACGGTGTGGTCCTTTCTGATGGTGATCCGTCCGATCACCAGGGGAGCGGCGGTGTAGGTGTAATGGTGTAAGCGTGGGCATCATTCCACATTTCTGAGAATATGCCAATAGCGGACTCAGGTTTTCGATATCGCTCGTTCGTCATTCTGTCACGGCCATGCGACGCTTCTGTCGTGACGCGGCACCGAACGGGTAGCCTCGGTTGATGCCGAGTGACCCCGTCGTCGCTGCGAGAGAGATGGAGCGGTTGCTGCGCCGGGGGCCTCGCACCACCTTCGATCCTGCCTGGTTCCGGTTCGGAGACATCGTCCTCGCACCGGAGCGGGTGCGTCAGATCCTGCTGCCTCACGTGACGGAGCGCAGGCTGAGGCGGATCGAAGAGATCCTCGATCACCGTACGTACTCCTTGGCGGTCGCGGTCGAGGGCATGGTCGACTCCGGCAACGTCAGCGCGTTGATGCGCACCGCGGAGGCCTTCGGTGTCCAGGCGTTTCACGCCATCGACACCGCCCTCAGCTACAAGCACTCGCGGCGAACGTCACAGGGCGCAGAGAAGTGGCTCGACCGGTATCGGTGGGCTTCGGCAGCGGACTGCATTGCGTTTCTCCGCGAGTCCGGCTACCGGATCATCGCCGCCCATCTGGCTGCCGGCGCCACCCCCGCTGCCGAGGTCGCGTTCGACGAGCCCTCGGTGCTGATCTTCGGCAACGAGCTGTCCGGTCTGTCGGCCGACCTGGTCGAGGCCGCGGACCTGACGATGACGGTGCCAATGGTCGGATTCGTCCAGAGCTTCAACATCTCGGTGGCCGCCGGTATCTGCCTCTACGAGGCGAGGGCGGATCGCATTCGCCGCTTGGGGAGGCACGGGGATCTCCCCGAGGAGGAGCGGGAACGGCTCCGGGCAGTCTTCATGATGAAGAGCGTTCGTCACCACGACCTGGTGATCGAGCGCGCCCTCGGAGGTGCCGCGTCTCAGGGAGCCACATAGCTGATCGCGGCGTTCGTTCCCTCGCTCACCGTGTAGTAGCCACCGTCACCGCCGAAGGCAAGAGCTTCACCCTGTACCTCGTCCGGCGAGGGTGCGAGACACGGCTCCGCTCGAAGCGACGTGGCGATATCGACGTCGTCGCGCACCCATACCCACACCTGGGTGTAGCCCCGCAACGCAACGATGCCCCCGTCCGCGGTGATGTCGGCGGCAGTGACCTGTGCGTCCGCTCCCAGCTCCAGGACGCC
>JBHHXA010000158.1:0-5801 GCA_046756805.1 Acidimicrobiia bacterium | reverse complement strand
ACGAGGACCGCCTGGCGGTCAACGGAGCCCGCATCCTGTTGCTGGGCGTGGCGTGGTGGGGGAGGAGGGGGGCATGAGGAGGATCGCCGTCCTCGTCATGCTCGCGGTCACCGTGACCGGCGCCGCCCTGGCGTCTGGTCCGGCGGTCGTGACCCCCGAGTTCTCCGGACCTGCAGACATCCCGCCGGTTCCCACAGCCAGCGCCAGCGTCTGGTACTGCCCGTGGATCAACGCAGGAGCGGAGAGCGACGCTGCCTTCCTGCTCGCCTCCGAAGCCGCCGGGGAGGCGACCATGACGTTGCCGGGGCTCGTCGCCAACGAACCCGCGGATACCGACATCGTTGCGATCACCGGTCCCGGGAGCCGCATCGTCGATGTCGGCACCATCGTGCGCAGGGGCGATGCTCCTGGGTTCGTCGAGTTCGACGCCGGTCCGGCTGCTGCCTCGGCGGTGGTCTGGGAACAGGGCGTCCTCAGCGCGGATCGGTGTGTGTCTTCGGTTCCCAAGATCTGGCACCTGGCAGGAGGAACCACGAGGGAGGGCCGGAGCCTCGTCGTCCGGCTGTTCAACCCGTTCCCCGACGATGTGCGGGTCTCGGTCACGGGGACGAGCGAGTTCGGCGCGGAGCCCCTTCCTGAGTTCTCCCTGGTGGACATCCCCGGTCGCAGCTGGAGGAACCTCGAGTTGAGCCCGGTCGTGCCCCTTCTCGATGATCTGGCGCTCGTCGTGACGGCCACCACAGGGGTGATCATCCCGTCGATGGTGCTTTCCGGGGACGTTGACGAGGCGACCTGGCCGGGCACTGCTCTGTCCACGAGCTGGACGTTTCCCATCGCAGGCCTCGGGTCGATGAGTTCGGTGCTCGCGATCACCAATCCGGGGGCCGAAGACGTGACGGTAGCCGTCGATCTCCTCCTCTCCAGCGGACGAGTCCCCGATGCGGTGATGGTCGACGTGGCAGCGGGCTCACCCGCTCGCATCGATCTCGGTGCGCTGGTCGACGGCGATTACGGCATCGGCGTGCGTGCCAGCGGCGCCATCGCCGCAGTGGTGATCGCGGAGGATCAGCAGCTGGAAACGGGCGCATCCGACGGCAACTCCGTCGGAACCGGCCGGACGCTCGACCGTATCGCCGCCACGGTCGGGGCGGAGCGCTCGGCGCGCCGGTGGCTCCTCGCGGGCGCCGGTGGTGTCCCCGACGACGCGACCTCGTCGGTGTGGATCTACAACCCGGCTCCCGAACCCGTGACGGTGTCGCTCGAGCCGCTCGGTGTGCGGGACCTGCCGGTCGAGAAGATCGTCGTCGCTCCCGAGACTCGCATCCGGTTCGATGCCCCGGTGGACATCGCGATCGGGAGCTATCTCATCGACGCCCCCACGCCGGTCGTTGCGGCCTGGTCGGCGCACGCCGTCGACGCTGTCGCGTTCGTCGCAGGCGTAGCGGTAGGGGAGTGAGAGGGCGACATGAGCGACATCGCGCTGCGGATCCTCCTCGTGGCGGTCGGAGCCATCATTGTGGGTCTTGGAACCGTCGGCGCCCGCAAGCACCGCCAGCCCGTGCACCCCGCGGTCGATCTCAGCGGCACGGGTCTGCCGACCGGCGTCGTGCTCTTCACGTCGACAGACTGTTCCGGGTGCGACGAGGCACGGCGGGCGCTGGGCGCCGCCGGCATCGACTATCGCGAGGTCACCTGGGAGCTCGAGGGCCGCTTGCTGGAGGACGCCGGCGTCGAAGCCGTCCCCCTGGCCGTCTTTCGCGATGAAACGGGTGCCACCGTGGCGCAAATCGCGGGGGCGCCCCGCGGTCGCAGCGTGGCGAGGGCCGTTGCAGCGCTGGCGACATGACCCAAATGCTTGGCTCTGGTTGCGCGCTCACCTAGCGTCGCGCTTCGTGGAACTTCTCTGTACCCGCTGCTCCGTCTCCGCCACCGCAGTGATGTCGTTCGACTACGCCGCAGCAGAAGTCTGGCTCGACGACCACATAGGCCCGATCGAACCGGGTACGGGATATGCGATGTGCGAGCTCCACGCCGACCGTGTCACCCCGCCCCGCGGATGGCTGCTGACGGACCGGAGGACGATGGGGAGACCCCTCTTCGTGTCCTTCGACGTCGCCTAGAGGGCGCCTGAAGATGCCGATCGACAGAGACGTGCTCGAGGCGGTTCGCGAGATGGACGAGCACGAACTGCGGCGTCTCGTGATGCTGGCCAAGGCTCGCCTCGAGCAGCGCGGCGTCGCTTTTCCGGCCTCGAGCCCCGACTTCAAGCTCCGTCAGCATCACGTTCGATGCGGTAAGAAGAGCTGCACGCGCTGCCCCCACGGGCCCTACTGGTATGCGTACTGGTGGGAGGAGGGCCGGCGCCGGTCACGGTATCTCGGGAAGCTCGAGGATCTGCCCGAGATGCACGCAGGTGCCGGGGCGATCACGGCGACGTGACGAAAAAGGCATCTTCCTGAACGCGAAAAGCTGTACTACGCTGCGCAGGATGGGAAGGGACAACGGCCAGGAAACACTCAACTGCGCGTCTTGCGGTGGATCGACGGTGATCGAGATCGAACTCATGCTGCCCGATGGCACAGAGGTCGAGTTCTATTCGTGCCACCAATGCGAGACGCGATGGTGGAATCGAGACGGTGAAGCGCTCGAGCTCGGCAGCGTGCTCGAGATGGCGAAGCGATTGCCCGGTTGACGGGCATCGGCGCCCGCAGCCGCTGAACACATCTGTGGGCCCCGGCTACGATCCTCATCCGTGACTGCTTCGACGCTCGAGGCTCCACCGAGCGCGCCCGCTGCCCCCGAGCCGGAACGGGCTTGGCTCACGCCCCGTCTTCTCGTCATTCTCGGGATCGGGCTTCCCACGCTTGTCATCTTCGTCGTGATGTCCGGCGTCGTTGGCACCTTCCCCCGGAGCGGCTTTCCCTTCTTCTCGCTCGACCTCGACTGGCCGGCGCTCTTCAAAGCCAACACGCCGACGGGTGGCGACATGGGGGCCCACGTGCTGCTCCCTCAGCATCTGAAGGACAACCTGCTGCCCGCGGGCCGCGTCGCGGGATGGAGCAACGACTGGTACGCCGGGTACCCGGCCCTCTTCTTCTATTTCCCGCTTCCGGCTCTCGTCACCGTGGTCCTCGACGTCCTGCTGCCGTACGGGGTCGCCTTCAAGCTCGTGGCGATTCTGGGGCTCGTCGCCCTTCCCGCCGCGATCTACTTCTTCATCCGCAGGTCTGGGTTCGGGCGCACCGTGTCCGCCATCGCCACGGTGACGGGCTCGATGTACGCGTTCATGGAGAGCTTTTCGATCTTCGGAGCCAATATCAAGTCCACCCTTGCGGGAGAGTTCTCGTTCGGATGGTCGTTTGCGCTGTCGCTCGTCTACCTCGGTCTGGTGGTCCGCGACACGCGTGAGGGCCGGCGCTTCTCGGTCGCGGCGGGCGTGGTTCTGGCGTTGACGGCGCTCACCCACATCGTCACCACGATGATCGTGGTGCTCGCCTCGCTTCCGCTCCTCTTGCGGCGAAACGGACCGAGCAGCCTGGCGCGGAGCTGGGTGCTCGGCTTCTCGGTCGCGGCGTTCTGGGCGCTTCCCTTCCTGTTGTCGTTCACCCAGGGTCTCACCACCGATATGGGATGGTTCCCGGTGTCGGGTCTCGTCGGTGAGGGGATCGCCCCCGGCACCGTGGCGACCCCACTGCCGAACGAGTTCATTCCCGTGTTCGCCCTCGCAGTCGTGGGCTTCGCATGGGTCGTGGCGCGGCGGGAAGACGTTGCGGTCCTCGCCACGATGACCGCCCTGCCCTTCCTCGGGTACTGGATCCTCCAGCTGCCGGAGGTCGATGTCACGGTGCTGTACAACGCCCGGCTGCTGCCCTACTGGTATCTCGGAGGGTTTATCTTCGCCGGTCTGGCGATCGGGCTGGCAGTCACGTACGCCGCTCGATGGCTGCCGTTACGGCGTCAGAACCTCGCCATCGGCGGGGGCTCGTGGCGCTCGTCGTCCTCAACATCACCGTGGCGGGCATTCACGACGTGCCCGGATGGGTCCGCTGGAACTTCAACGGCTACGAGGGCAAGGAGGTCTACAGCGAGTACTCGGGGCTCATGGAGGAGGTGGCGGCGCTGCCTCCGGGTCGGGTGATGTGGGAAGCCAACAGCGACATGAACCGGTACGGCACGCCCATGGCGCTGATGTTGCTTCCCTACTGGAGTGACGATCACCCCTCGATGGAGGGTCTGTACTTCGAGTCCTCTCTGACGACTCCGTTCCACTTCCTCAACGCCTCGGAGGTCTCCGAACGCCCCTCGAACCCCGTTCGCGGTCTGACGTATCGCCGGCTCGACATGGAGCGAGCGGTGAACCATCTCCAGCTCTACAACGTCGGGTACTACGTCAGCTTCACCGAGCAGGGCGAGGATGAGGCCCGGTCCTTCGGACTGGAGGAGGTAGCCGCAGCCGCGCCGTGGACGGTATTCGAGGTGCCTGAGAGCTCACTCGTAGATGTTGCGACCATCATGCCCGCCGTCTGGGACGGAGACGGGGGCTTCGTCGACACGGCACTCGACTGGTACGACGACGTGGGGAATCTCGACAGCTGGATCGTCGCCGAGGGTCCGGAAGAGTGGCAGCGTATCGACGACGTAGACGACCGGTTTCGCAGACCCGAGCCGACCGGCGTGACGTCGCCGCGGGTGACGAACGTCGTCCTCGAGGATCATCGGATCTCGTTCCGGACGAACGCCGTTGGTGTGCCCCACCTCGTGAAGGTCTCGTACTTCCCGAATTGGAGGGCGACGGGAGCCGAGGGGCCCTTCCGGGCGGCGCCGTCGTTGATGGTGGTGGTCCCCACCGAGCGCGACGTCGTCCTCGAGTTCTCGCGGTCATCTGCCGAAAGGCTCGGCATACTGCTGACGGTGCTCGGGATAGGTGCCGCCGTGGGCATTCCCGTGTGGCGGCGGCGTCGTGACGCCGAGCTGGAGAACGTATGAACGGCTACCTGCGGACCTTCCGCACGAGGGAGACCGCCGGTCAGTTCCTGAAGACCGGCATGGTCGGCGTCATCAACACCGTGGTCTCGTTCGCTCTCTTCAACGCCATGCGTGTCGTCGGCCTGTCGGTGTTCTGGTCCGTCACCGTCGCGTTCGGTATCGCCACCCTCCTGTCGTACGTACTCAACCGCCGGTGGAGCTTCCGGCTCAACGAGGGCGGGGAGTCGGTGGAGGAGACCGTGAAGTTCTTCGCCATCAACATCGGGGCGTGGGCCGCGACTCAGCTCTTCATGTGGCTGGCGGACGTGTGGCTGGGACCGCTGGGGAGGCTGGAGGAGAACCTGGCGTTGCTTGGGGCGAGCCTCATCATTCTGGGCCCGAAGTTTGCGACCTACCGCGATGTCGTCTTCAGGTCTGCTCTCGACGATGCGCAGACGGATGAGGAACCGGTCACGTCCGGCGGGTGACGGCCCCAGGCGCCTCGCTCCGCAATGTTCGACGGATCCTGAGTAGGCCGCGAACGGTCCTCGGTACGCGCCGGAGAAGCGACGACCGGGCGTCACGCTGCTCCTCGACCACGACGGGCACCTCCCGGATGCGATATCCGGCCCTCTCTGCCCGGATCACGAGCTCGGTGTCGAAGAGGTCTTGTCGCGAGACCACCGTGGGCGCCACCTCGTCGACGACGGTGCGGCGCAGCGCCTTGATGCCGTGCGTGTCGCTCACACCGGAGCCGAGCACGGTTCGGAGAAGGAGATTGAATCCCCAGGTGGCGGTGCGACGCAGCCGCGACCTGCGGTCGTCTGAGCCCGGCG
>JBHHXA010000157.1:0-5896 GCA_046756805.1 Acidimicrobiia bacterium | reverse complement strand
GGCACCGAGGACGAGCGCGATCCCGGTCTCGAGGGAGATCAATCCCTGCTGGGCCAGGACGATGACGATGCCGGTCGTGGCGGACGAGGACTGGATGAGGGCGGTGAAGGCCGCGCCGACGGCGACGCCCAGGAACGGGTTCTGCAGCGTTGCCATCGCATCGATGAAGGTCTCCGAGGACCGCAGCGGCGCCATGGCGTCGCCCATCACGCTCATGCCGAAGAACACGAGGCCCAGTCCCATGAGGACGTCGCCGTAGGCCTTGTGCACCTGTCGTTTCGCGAAGAAGGACAGCCCGAACCCGGCAGCGACCGCGAGGAGCGCATACGTCGTGACCTCGAACGCGATGAGCTGGGCGGTGACGGTTGTGCCGATGTTGGCTCCGATGATCACGCCGAGGGATTGCTCGAACGTCATGAGCCCGGACGTGATGAAACCGACCACCATCACCGTCGTCACGGAGGAGGACTGGATGACCGCCGTCACCCCTCCACCGGTGACAACGCCTATGAACCTGTTGTTGGTCAGTCGCTCGAGCACGTAGCGGAGTCGATCTCCTGCGACGAGCCGCAGCGCATCCGTCATGCGATCCATGCCGATGAGGAAGATGGCGAGACCACCGAGGAGCCCGACAATGAGCAGGAAGACGTCGACGGACGTGTCCGTTGCGGCCTCGGTGACCGCCTGCATCGGGAGAGGGCTGGATGTCATTGCGCTAGTACGACGAGCCGCGTCTCTTCAAACGTCAGAACTCCCCTTCGGGGGCACCTTTCGGCCTGAACGGGTCCCCGGTGCCTTGGGCCGCGGAGGGGGCCGGTGGAGAGAGCTCATCAGGTTCGGTCACGTGGTGCATCCAGACGGTGCGCTGGGGGAACGGGATCTCGATCCCCTCGGCGTCGAAACCGTCCTTGAGCCTGCGGCGGACTTCCCGCGCCACGGCGAACTGCTCTGCGGGCTCGACCTTGAGCACAAGGCGGATCGAGATGGCATCGGCGCCGAAGGACTCGACGCCCCAGATCTGCGGCTCCTCCAGCACCGTGGCGTGGTCGAGGGCGTCCTCCCAGACCGAGTCGGCCACGTTCTTGATGACGGTCATCGCATGAGCAATGTCCGTGTCGTAGGCAACCTCGATGTCGAGCACGGCGCGCGCCCACTCCTGGGACTTGTTGGCGACCCGGTGGATCTCGCCGTTGGGCACGTGCCACAGCGTGCCGTTGACATCGCGTATCTGCGTCGTGCGGAGCTTGACCTCCTCGACGACGCCGGCTGCCTCGCCGACGTCGATGATGTCGCCGACCCCGTACTGGTCCTCCACCATCATGAAGATCCCTGCGAGGAAGTCCTTCACCAGGCTCTGCGCACCGAACCCGAATGCGACGCCGACGATGCCGGCGCCGGCGATGAGCGGTCCCAGGTTCACCGCGAACTCGCCCAGCGCCATGGTGCCTGCGATCGCGAAGATCACCAGCGTGGCGGCACTACGAAGCACCGCACCCAGGGTCTCCGCCCGCTGCCGCCCCCGTTCAGCCTGGACGGTGGCGCGTTCCGTCCTGCGCTGCGTGAGCGCCCGCAACGCGGCGAGCCTGCCCGGTGGGGCGTCCGAGTCTTCGGGTCCCGCGCCGGCGTTGCGGGTCTTCTCCTCCTGGGAGGCGACCATCTTCCGCACCCCGCGGTCGAGCAGCCGGTGCGTGATCCGGTTGATGAGCCACGCAAAGACAAGGATCAAGATGACCTTGATCGGGCGGATGAGGACGTCCGCGACCTCAGCCAGCGTTTCGTTGCCCGTGGCATCGAAGACCAGCTCGCACACGAAGCCGGGATCGGATCCGCAGGCTGAGCTCAGGGCGGCATCGATGGCGAGGATGGGCTGGAGCATGGGGTCCCGCGCACGATAGAGACGAGAGGCCCGGATACTGTGGATTGCGACCGTGGCGGCCGGGCAATCGCCGCTACCGAGCGCCGGGCCGGGGTGTAGGTTTGGCCCTCCAGCGAGAGGAGAGGTGGCATGGGCAACAAGATCGTCCACTGGGAGCTGATGGGACCGGATGGGGAGGCGCTGACCGGCTTCTACGGGGACCTGTTCGGGTGGAAGGCGACCGCCGTGCCCGGCTTCGACGGCTATCACCTCGTCGAGGCCGAGGACGCCGACATCGGGGGCGCAGTCGGCAAGGGCCCTGAGGAGGCACCGAGTTACCTGACGATCTACATCGAGGTCGACAGCATCGACGACCACCTGGCGAAGGTGGCCGACGCCGGCGGGAAGACCATCATGCCGCGCACCGTGATCCCCGGCACCGTGACCTTTGCGATGTTCGCCGACCCGGCCGGAAACCACGTCGGGCTCGTCGAAGCCGCAACGCCACCGGCGGAGTAGCGGCTGCGGGCCGCGACAGCCCGATCTGATCCGGGACTCGGCCTTCCGTCACGGGGGCGTCGCGGCGTGCCAGGATGTTCTCGTGGAGCATGCGGATTTCGTCATCATCGGCGGCGGGATCGCCGGCGCATCCGCAGGCTTCGAGCTCGCGGAGCGCGGCCGCGTCGTCCTCCTGGAGCGTGAGCAGACGGCCGGATACCACACGACGGGCCGCTCCGCTGCGCTGTACACCGAGATCTACGAGCGTGGCCCGATCCGGGCGCTCACGCTCGCCGGCCGGGAGTTCTTCGAGGACCCGCCGCCGGGGTTCGCCGAGCACCCGCTGCTCAGCCCGCTGCCCGTGCTGTTCATCGGTCGTGAGGATCAGGGTGCGGCGCTCGACGCCCTGCGCAATGCTTCAGGGGGTTCGTTCGAGCTCGAGGTGGTCACCGGCGACGCGCTTCGTGAGCTGTGCCCTGTGCTGCGGCCGGATCGCATCGTCTCGGGACTTCTCGAGGTTCGTGCCAAGGAGATCGATGTGCACGGTCTGCACCAGGGCTTTCTCGCCGGGATCCGCCGCAGGGGCGGTGTCGTACGCACGGATGCCGGCGTCACGAAGCTGCAACGCGACGACGCGACATGGATCGTTGTTGCGGGTGGCGTTACGGTCGAGGCGCCCGTCGTCGTCAATGCGGCCGGTGCGTGGTGTGAAGACGTCGCGGGCCTGGCCGGTGCGGCCCCTGTGGGCCTGACCCCGCTGCGACGAACGGCGTTCACGTTCGGTCCCGAAGACCACGATCTCGAGGGCTGGCCGATGGTCGTCGATGCCCACGAGGACTTCTATTTCAAGCCGGAGCGGGTCCAGCTCATGGGGTCTCTGGCCGAAGAGACCCCGATGACGCCCCACGACGTGCGTCACGATGAGATCGACGTGGCGCTGGCTATCGAACGCATCAAGGCGGCGACGACGTTCGACATTCGTCACGTTCGCAGGGCCTGGGCCGGACTCCGCACGTTCACCACCGATCGGCTCCCCGTGGTGGGGTTCGATCCCGAGGTGCAGGGGTTCTTCTGGCTGGCAGGGCAGGGAGGCTTCGGGATCATGACGTCGCCCGCCCTGGGCCGCGTGGCGGCGGCCCTGGTGTGCGACGGGGAGCTCCCCACCGACCTCGTAGCAGCGGGCGTCGCGGCTTCGGAGATCAGCCCCGTCCGATTCCAGCCCAATCCCGTCGCGGGCGAGACGTAGCGCTGCGCCGTGCCCAACGCGATCGTGCGACGCCGGGGTGTAGCACCGGTGCGATCGGTGGCTGCGGCGTCAAGCTGAGGTGGATCCCGCGTTGCGGGCGGCGAAGCCTTCCACGAGGAACTGACATACGAACCACGTCAGGGTGGCGGCGACGACCGGTGCGATGACCGCAGCGATGGGTACGTGGATGTCGGAGGCAAAGGTCACCGTCGGTGCGGCGAGGCTCACCAGGGTTCCCGCCATCCAGATGGTCGCAACACCGAGCGTGATCCACGGCCAGGCTGCATGCTGGCCCCATCCGACCTCGTGGGGTCTGAGGAAGACGGTCGATCTGAGGACAAACACCGTCGCCAGGAGTCCCCAGAACCAGTTGGCGATCGCGGCCACGTTGATCTGCTCCGGCGCCGTGCCGAACACGAGGTCGGGGGAGAGGAGGCTCATCAGCAGCACTCCTGTCCAGATCAGCACGACGCTGAGGACGATCCATAGTGTGGAGTTCTCTTTCAGGAGTGGCCCCTCCTGGTCGTCCGCCTGCCGATTCTGGCAAACCCTACGTGATCTCGCGCGATCCGCGTGGCTTCCCGGCGTTCGGCGGCGGTACCCGGCCGGAGGACCCTGGCGATGCGGGACGCTGCTGCCAGAATGAGAAGACGATACGAGATTCATCGTCTGAGAGGCGGAGTTGACATGGAAGACACCACGGGCTCTGAGCCCGCGAGATGGCTCGTCGTGCCGGTCGACGACCCGGGGGATGCCTCCCGGTCGATCGATACCGCCGTCGACCTCGCGGGCCGAATCGGCGCCGGTGTGCGCTTGCTCAGCATCGTCGAGTCCGAGGATGGCGTGACCAGGCGGCAGACGGAGCTGACCGCGATTGCGGCGGGCATCACCGGCCTCGTGACCGACGTCGAAGTCGTCCAGGGCACCGGCGTCGCGGCAGTGATCGTGGCGATCACCGGGCCCCGGGATATCGTCTGCATGACCACGGCGGCCTCGCTGCTACCCCACAAGGGCCACTTCGGCTCCATCGCCGAGGATGTCGTGCGACGAATCGATCGCCCCGTCGTGCTGCTCGGACCCAAGGCCGATCCGTCGCTCTCGCAGGGCCTGACCCGGGTGATCGTTCCGGTTGACGGCTCCGCCCGGTCCGAAGCCGCGATCAAGCCTGCCGCCGCACTTGCGGGATTTCTCGGTCTGCCGCTGTGGATCGTGACCGTGGTTCCCGTTGCCGCCCAACGCGCGGCAGCTGCCCAGCTCGGCGTCGAGGCCGCGGCGACGGAGTCGGGGTACGTTCGGGTCCTGGCTCGAGAGGCGGCTCAAGGGTCGGACCTCGAGACGCAATTCGAGGTGCTCCACATCACAGACGCTGCCGATGCGATCCTCGACTTCGCGAGAGGCACCGGGTTGGTCGTGATGAGCACGCACGGCAAGTCCGGTCTGGCACGGCTGTTCGCAGGGAGCGTGGCTACGAGCGTCGTTGCCAGATCCGTCCACCCGGTGGTCGTCCTCCGCCCCTCGGACGATGCGCTGACGGACTGACGAGCGGCTTTCCTCGCGCTCTCAGCGGGTGAGCGCTCCGAAATCGGTGAGGACCTGCTCGGACGTCCGGTCGAGCAGCATCGGATCCCACAACACCGCGACCTTTGAGGCTTCGACTCCCTCGAGGGGCAAGAACACGACATCGCTCCGGTGATAGAAGCTCGCGACGGAGGCGCCGGTGATGCACATCGCGCGACCCGATGCGACGACTTCGAGCATCTCCTCGATGGTGCGGACCTCGGGTCCCCAGAGCGGGCTCCGTCCGGTGGGTCTCGGGTTCACGGACCAGTAGTCGCGATGGCTCGGATAGTCGACGATCGGCTCGTTGTCGAGATCCATGATGGAGACGGAGCGCTGCGATGCCATCGGGTGGCTCGAACAGAACCCCGCGACCCGGTCCTCTTCCCACACGACGGCGGTCTCCAGGTCCGCGGCATCGACGGGGAGCCTGACGATGCACAGATCGGCCCTGCCCTCGCGCACCACGGCCACCTGGGAGACCCAGTCGATGGCTCGCAGTTCGACAGCGGCTGCGGATCGGTTGAGCACCGCGGACATCTCCACGGGGAGGGGGGGCACGAATGCGATCCGGACGGTGCCCTCCTGATCTCCGCGTGCTCTACGAGCGAGCGCGATGCTGCGCTCGGCCTTCTGGAGCAGGGCCCGGGCCTCCGATGCGAAAACCCGCCCCGCCGCTGTGGTCCTCACATTCCTTCCAGACCGTTCGAGGAGGTCGATCCCGAGCACGCCCTCGAGCC
>JBHHXA010000156.1:0-5899 GCA_046756805.1 Acidimicrobiia bacterium | reverse complement strand
CTTCGAGCAGTTGATGATTACCCCTATTAGCGGGGCGGAGTTGATCGCCGCCAACAAGCTCGACGGGATCCGTTGCGCCCAAACCTCCGACACCTACACCGCCCACCAAGCCGTCGAACACGACGATGCAAATGTGATCGCACTGGCGGCAAGGGTCACCGGACCGGCCCTCGCATGGGAGATCGTCGAAGCGTTTCTCGGGGCCGAATTCGTGCCTGCGGAGCGGTATCTGCGAAGACTGGACAAGGTCGTGCGTCTCGAGCAAGACCGGCGTTGACGCAGCAGGCAGAGCCCTGCAAGAAAACGCTGACGGGGACCGGGATCTCGCCGATGAGTACGATGAGATTTCGCGAGCACGGGTCCAGCGCGTGACCGACGCATCGGAGCGGTACATCAACCGAGAGCTTTCCCTCCTGGACTTCCAGGAGCGAGTCCTCGCGCTCTCCGCATCGAGCGAACAGCCCCTCCTGGAACGAGTCAAGTTCCTCGCCATCGTCAGCCACAACATCGACGAGTTCTTCCAGGTCAGGGTGGCCGGCCTGCTCAGCCAGGTCCAGGGAGGCGTCGTCGCGCTCTCACCGGACCGGCACACTCCTCGCCACCAGCTGTCGCTCATCGAGGCACGCGTCCGCGAGCTGACCGCCGCCATCGACTCGATCTTCACCGACGAGATCGCACCCGCGTTGGAGAAGGAGAGCATCAGGATCGCGTCGTGGGAAGACCTCACCGCCGAGGACAAGGCGGGTCTGGGGGAGGTGTTCGAGTCGGAAATCTTCCCCGTGCTCACACCGCTGGCCGTCGATCCCTCGCACCCGTTCCCCTACATCTCGGATCTCTCGCTGAACCTCGCGGTTCTCCTCAGGGGCCCCGACCGCGAGAGCCTTCAGTTCGCACGAGTGAAGATCCCGGAGATCCTGCCCCGTTTCGTCGTACTGCCGGACGGCGAACGATTCGTTCCTCTGGAGCAGGTCGTGGCGAACCACCTCGACAGACTGTTCGGGGGGCAGGCGGTCGTCGGGCACTCCTTCTTTCGGGTCACCCGGAACGCCGACTACGCCATCGAGGAGGAAGAGGCCCAGGACCTGCTCGCTGCGATGGAAAGCGTCCTCCAGTTCCGGAGACGGTCCGCCGCCGCGGTCAGGCTGGAGATCGACTCGAAGACCCCGAAGAAGGTCGAGCGCCTTCTCGTCCGTGAGATGGACCTGGACGAGTCGCTCGTGTACCCGAGGACGACACCGCTCGACCTCTCGGGCCTCTTCGCGATCCATGCGCTCGACAGACCCGATCTGAAGGACGAGCAATGGCACCCGACCACGCCCGCACGGCTCACCGAGGGCGGCAAGGACGTCGACCTCTTTGCGGAGATCCGCGCTGCAGACCTGCTCGTGCACCATCCGTACGAGTCGTTCTCGACGTCGACCGGAGCGTTTCTCGCCCAAGCGGCCGCCGACCCCGACGTGCTCGCCATCAAACAGACGCTGTACCGAACATCCGCGTCGGACGATCCTGCCCTCGGCGGAGAGCGTCCCGTGGTCGAATCGCTCATCGCAGCGGCTGAGGCAGGCAAGCAGGTCGTCGTACTCGTCGAGCTGAAGGCCAGATTCGACGAAGCCGCCAACATCGAGTGGGCCCGGATGCTGGAGAACGCGGGAGCCCACGTGGTATACGGCGTCGCCGGGCTCAAGACACACTCGAAGATCCTGCTCGTGGTCCGGCGCGAGGCGGGTAGGTTGCGTCGGTACTGCAACATCGGCACCGGCAACTACAACCCGAAGACCGCGAGGCTGTACGAGGACCTGGGTCTGTTCACCTCTGCCTCCAAGATCGGCGCGGACCTCTCGGAGGTGTTCAACCGGCTCACCGGTTACGCAACGAACGACTCGTACCGCCGATTGCTGGTTGCGCCGGAAACACTGTTCACCCAGATCGTCGAGTTCATCAGGCGCGAGGCCGACAAGCGCAGCGAAGGTCGCATCCTGATGAAGATCAACCACCTGGTCGACCCTGAGATCATCGACGAGCTGTACCGTGCCTCACAGCGCGGATGTCTCATCCAGCTGATCGTCCGCGGGCAGTGCTCGCTGCGGGCAGGCATCCCCGGACTGTCCGAGACGATCACCGTGCGGTCGATCGTCGGCCGCTTCCTGGAACACTCGAGGATCTACCGGTTCGGGTCCCCGGGAAGCGACGGCGATTACTACCTCGGTTCGGCAGACATGATGCAGCGCAACCTCAGCGGGAGGGTCGAGACCCTGGCCCCTGTACGCGACGACAGGCTCCGCGACCGCCTCGACGAGATGATCGATGTCCTGCTCGCAGACGATGAGCTGGCCTGGGAGCTCGGGCCGGACGGCTCGTGGACCAAGTGCCCCACCGTCCGCGCCGTCAACTCGCATGTTCGGATGCAACAGCTCGCCGACCAGCGGAGCCGGAGCACGCTCGACCTCCCGGTGCGATGACGCCGGCTTCGGTGATCCGGGCGGCCGGCGGCGTCGTGGTCCGAGTCCGGCCGGACGGCCGGCCCGAGTCCCTCGTGATCCACCGGCCCCGCTACGACGACTGGTCGTTGCCGAAGGGCAAGCTGGATGGGGGCGAGTCCTACCGGCAGTGCGCCCGTCGCGAGGTCGAAGAGGAGACCGGCCACATCGCCAAGCTGCGGGAACCGATCGGCACCGTGGCGTACGAGACACCGGCGCGGAACATGAAGCGTGTCCGCTACTGGCTCATGGAGTCGATCGAGGGCGAGTTCCGCCCCAACGCCGAAGTCGATGCCATCCGCTGGCTCCGGGCCCGCAAGGCGAGGGCCACCCTCGACTACCCACGTGACAGAGCGGTGCTGGATCGTGGTGTGGACCTCTTGAAGCGGCCGGAGTCGGGTCGGATCCTCCTGGTGCGGCATGCCCTGGCCGGTGATCGGGCACAGTGGAAGGGGAAGGATCGCCACCGGCCGCTCTCGAAGAGAGGCAAGGAGCAAACCGCGGCCCTCACGGATGCCCTGGCTTCTGCGCCCGTCACGCGGCTCATCTCCAGCAAGTCGGTGCGCTGCCACGAGACGCTGGTGCCCCTCTCGGAGGTGACGGGGATCGATCTCGAGCACGACGGTGCCCTCGCCGAAGGCGTCCCCGTCGAACGGCTGCGACGACTCATCAAGTCGTTGACCGGTGAGGTTGCGGCCCTGAGCACGCACGGGGACATCATCGAGGCGTATGTGTCCCTGCTCGCGAAGAAGGGCGTGCGGCTCGACGGACCGATGAAGTGGAAGAAGGCGTCGGTCTGGGTGATCGAGACCCGCAAGGGAAAGCCACGATCAGGTCATTATGTACCTGCGCCGGGCTGAGGCTGAAGGGCAGGGCCGAGGATCCAGTCTGCGGTCGTGTCGATGAGCCCCCGCAGCACCTCATCTGTCGAGACCTCCGATCGCCGTGGGACCCGGAACGAATGGTCGCCGTCCGGCACGGTGACGAGGGTCGCCGCCGTCAAGGTACGCACGAGCGAGCTGATCTGAGCGACCGGACTGAGCCGGTCCCTCGACCCGGCGAAGAACAGCTGCGGTGCCTCGATCCGCTCGAGATGGTCCACGGGCCGTGCTTCCCGACCGGGCGGCACGAGCGGATAGCCGTAATAGACGAGACCCGCCGCGGGCCACGCTTCGTCCCCCGCGAGATGCGACCCCACCCTGCCGCCCATCGACTTCCCGGCGAGCACCACGTCCGGCACGTACCTCAGGAGCCGTTGCGCTGCGGCGCGGTGCGCGTCGAGCAACGTCGGGGGTCGATCGGGAGCGCGGCGCCCCGCCTCGGCGTATGGGTAGTCGAACGTCATCGTCACGATGCCGCGTCGCACCAGACCTCGTCGCAGCGTCACCAGGAAGGGATGGTGCTGTCCGGCGCCTGCTCCCGGAGCGAGCAGCACACCGACGGGAGCAGAGTTCTCGTGCATGCCGATGACCGCAGTGATCTTCTCCTCGCCCCTCCAGGCGATTCGGAGCCGTCGCCCCCAGGTCGTAGCGGTCATTGCCCGAGTGTGCCACGAACCGCTCGTACACTCACCATGGTGGACACGATCGTTCTCGACGACCCGGAAGCGGTTGCCCACGCGGCCGCGTCCCGGGTCGCGACGGCCCTTGCTGCCCCCCGGCCGGTCACGCTGGGTCTGGCCGGAGGTCGCACGCCGGAGGCGACGTATCGGATCCTCGTCGACGCACCCATCGATTGGAACCGGGTCACCATGTGGCTCGGCGACGAACGCTGGGTGCCACCGGACGACCCGAACTCCAACGAGCGGATGGTGCGTGCTGCACTCGTCGATGCCGTGCGCGGCAACCTGCTCAGCCCCGACTACACCCACGGTGACCCCGTGATCGCTGCCGGTGCCTACGGTGCCGCGCTCGAAGCCGCATGGACGGTCCGGGAGGGCTTGCGTGTGCCGGACCTCGTCCTGCTCGGCATGGGGCCGGATGGCCACACCGCTTCACTGTTTCCGGGGAGTGCGATGCTCGACGCTCCGGATCGGACCTATGTCGCAGGCTGGGTCGAGGCCAAGAACACGTGGCGGCTGAGCGCGACACTGTCCCTCCTGCGGTCGGCTCGTGACGTCATCTTCCTCGTCACCGGCGGTGCGAAAGCCGACGTCGTCGCCCGCATCCTCGACCGCGGGGAGCCGTTTCCCGCACAACGAGTGGCCGCGGGGGCGCACACAGTGACCTGGCTCCTGGACGAGGATGCGGCTTCAGCGTTGCAACGGCGCCCACGCTGAGCCTCGCCGGTCTCACCCGGACAGAGGCTCGCCCGTCTCGAGGAGGGTCTTCAGACCGGAGATGATCATCGGCGTCCCACCGACGAAGTTGAGAAGTTGATCTTGGCCCGTGCCGTGGCCAGTTGTTCGAGGGCGATCCGGAGCGGTCGGCGATACTGCTCCCCGGAGCAAGCTACCTGCCGGCGGCACCGTTGCTCTGGTTCACGCGTGAGGTGTTGCAAGCGGACGGTTGGTCCGTCCTGCAGGTCTGGGACGAGTACGACACCGGAGCCGACGCCCACGAGTGGGTGGCTCAGCGGTTTGAAGCCGCGCTCCGTCTTGTTGGATCGGTCAACACGATGCTCCTCGTCGCGAAGTCGCTCACATCGCTCGCGCTGCAAGAGGCTGCCGAACGCAGCCTGCCGGGTGTCTGGCTGACACCGCTCCTCCACCGGCCGGAAGTTCGCGCCGGATTGGAGGCCACGAGCGCGGCGACGCTCTTGATCGGAGGCACGGGAGACGCGACGTGGGATTCGGAATTCGTCCATGGTCTATCCAACGTCGAGGTCTTGGAGATCAAAGGCGCAGATCACGCGCTCCAGCTCGCCCGCGATCCGAGAGCGTCTCTCGAGGCGTTGCGGGCCGTCGTCGAGCGAGTGGGGCGTTTCGCGACGCGGGCCACCTGAGAGAACGGGCGTCGACCTCAGATCGCGACCGAGGTCGCTCAGCGGATGGGTGAGATTAGCGGCCGTGTTCGTCTGAGGAACGACCGCCTACCCAGAGCAAAGGCCACCCACACCGCGGCGTTGATGGCCACGAACAGCGTCACGGCAACGCCGATCGAAGTTGCCGCCGAGGATCGGGATTGGCTCGAGGCAAAGACGAACGGCGCGGCGACACCGTTGAGGGCGAGCCATACCGACCACGCCGCAGGCTTGAGTCTGGTGCGGGGCCAATACAGGATGACGTGCGGCAACCAGACGAAACCGATGGCAAGAGCCGCCATCGTGGTGATGGTCGACTCGGCGGACAGAACGCTTGTCGGGCGACCAAAAGCAGAGAGGATCGCGACGGCGACGCTCGATGCGACGAACCAGCCGAGGACGATCACATTCGTCACCGTGATCGCAGTTCGAGTCGTGGTCCACATGCCGAGAATCTTACT
>JBHHXA010000155.1:0-5931 GCA_046756805.1 Acidimicrobiia bacterium | reverse complement strand
CGTCCTGCTTGGTGGGGACCGCCACTCGCACCGTGCAGGTGTGTTCGGACACGTACCGCACCAGCTCTGGCTGGCACCGGCCGGCAGAGGTGACCGTCGGGAGAGCCGGGAGTGCCTTCGTCTCGAGCCATGTGCTGTCGAGCAGCCGTGCGATCGACTCGAGCTTGCGATCGTTGGGGAAGCCCCAGAGCACCATGCCCATCTCGGGTACGTGGCCCAGCGCCCGTCCGGCATGGCTGCGGGCGTTGACGCGGGCCCGCCGATAGCGGCGGGAGGACTCGCCCACCGGGTACAGCCGTGCGGAAGCCCGTTGCACCGTGCGGGTGCCCGTGTCGTGCCGGACCACCTCGAACCGGTAGGTGACCTGGAGCTTCTCGCGAGGTGCGTACCGCACTCTCTCGACCTCGCAGGGCCCGATCTCGCTTCCGGGAACTCCGTCGAACAGTGCGCTCTCGATGGCGCGTCGGGCCGATGCCGGGTCGAGCGCAGCGGCGGCACCCTGGAGCACGGGCTCACGCATCCAGGTCGGGCCGTTCATGCTGCTACCCCAACCATCGATGCCACGGTCCCCGCTGCGCAGTGGACGTCGACCTCGCCCGCGCGGCGTCGTGCGACGAACAACGAACCGCCGCAGACGAACTCGCCGACCTTGTAGCTGCCGGGAACCTCGGCGTTGAAGAAAGTGTCCTCGACGCGCCCGGAGGAGTTGTCGATGACGACCCTGATCGCGGTGGCGCCTGTCTCGAGGCCGGCGGCGCTCTCGCAACGCACGTCCAGCGACTCGACCTGGAGCGCGGGTCGCTCACTCCGAAACGGGTAGACGGCGGTGGCGAAGAAGATGTTGCCGCCGGTGCGCGACATGCGGGCGATCGGAGCAGCGTGTTTGGTGCCGTAGGTGCGGGACACGAAGCCCGGCTCGAGTGACACCGAGGTGTCTGCTGCCGCCTCGTGTGCGAGGACGAGCCCGGGCGCATCGATGGTTGCCGTCGTCCCCGACATCGAGACCTCGGCCCGTCCCTGTGCCTCATCGCTGAGATGGAAGAGGAGGTCGTAGGCGTGGCGGTCCGCGGCCCGCAGGATGTCGACGACGAGCCAGTACTCGGGCCGCATGAAGAAGATCTTTCGTTCGTGGGCGACGTCGTACTCGTTGCTGCGGGCAATGCCGTGCACGAAGTCGAAGCCCGGTGTCGTGACGAAGCGACGCAGTTCGTGGCCGGGCGCCTCGCCCCGGATCTTGTGACGCGTCTTGTGGAAGACGTACCGGGTCTGGTCGCGCCCATCGACCAGGACGGTGTTGTGATACCCGGTTCCGCGGAACCGGGCCCGCCAGTTCGTCTGCCCGGAACCGGGCGGTGGCTCGTGGTAGGTGTATCGGCCCGGATCGACCACCACTGAGCGTCCATGAGCCGCCGCCTCGAAGCTGAGGAGATCGAGGTGGCCGTGGTTGCCTTCTCCGAGCGGCCCGCAATCGAACACGAGATACCGCTCGTCTTCGTAGGGCTCCGTCTCGCCCCACCCGCTGCGCATGACGACATAGCCGCTGTCGGCGAAGAGGCGGGCGTGACGGTCTGGAGCCACACCGCCGACCCCGGCGGTGGCGCCGTGTCTGAGCTCCCGGTCGCCGAAGAGCCGGTGGCCCTGATCGAGCACGCTGCGGAAGCTTCGGGAGTCGCCGTCGCTGAGCGCAGGGATGTCACCGTCCGGCTTGTGGATCCACAGGCCGAACTCCAGGGCCTTGCGGAGCAGTCCCGTCATCTCCTCCGGCAAGTCGATGCCGTTGAGGCGGGCGAGTTCGACGATTCCCAGGAAGTTGCGGACGACCAGCAGGTGGTAGTCGCTCGACATCTCGCAGTGGACTCCGTCCGGCAAGAAGTCGTCGCGCAGGTTGGCCGCCAGCTCATCGATCGAGAACTCCAACCAGGCGGCGGCGCCTTCCATCTCCGGGAACACGACGGCCGCCATGAAGATGGCCTGGAGCTGCATGGTGCGGTGGTTGCGTTTCGTGGCCAGGTGGTGCCGCAGGTAGTCGACCTGGGAGTGGAGCGACTCGAGGAACGCCACGTAGAAGCCCGGATCGAGGTCCGCCGGGTCGGGATGGGCAACGAAGTGATGATGGGCGTAGATCCAGTTCTGCACCCGTCGGGCGGTGACGTCGGGGGGGAGGAACTCGAGATCGACCGTGTCGATCCAGGCTGCGGTGAGCTCGACCCACTTCTCCGCGTAGCGGTGATCGCCGGTTCGCTGGTAGTCCTCGCCCAGCCCGACCGCGAAATAGAACTTGTGGAGCAGGATCGACCACTCACGATCGGGCGAGGGGTTCCGGGTCCAGTCGAAGCCGGGTGCGAGCTGGTGGGTCTCCCCGTTGAACGTGAAGCGGTTGGCGAGCACATCGGCGGTGTGTGCAGGCCCCGCCTGTTCGTCGTCACGCAAGGCGAAGGTGCGAATGGCGTTCCGATTCTGGAAGTGGGCGAGGACGTGGTCCGGAGCCGCATCACGGAGTGGTTCGGTGAGGAAGTTGCGGCTCACGACGCCGCCCTCGACTCGTCCCCGATGTACGCGCTGTTCGGTTCGGTCGCTGCCGCGATTCCCAGCCGGCGGGCGAAGAGGCCGGCCAGTTCCTGAGTGGTCGTGCCGGAGTCGAACCGGTCGCGCACCCTCCTGCGGCCGGTGCGGCCGAGCCGGAGACGAAGCGGCGCATCTGCAAACAGGCGCTCGATGGCGTCGCCCAGTTCGACCGGCGAACGCTCGTTCACGAGGAGCCCGGTGACGTCGTCCTCGACCAGCTCGGGGATGCCGGACACCCGGGTGGCTACCACCGGAGTCGCCATCGCCATCGCTTCGACGAGCACATTCGGGATGCCGTCACGATCGCCGTTGGGTGCGACCTCACAGGCAAGGGCCATCACGGTGCTGGTGCCAAAGGCAGCCCGGAGCCCCTCCTGCGTCATGGCGCCCTCGATGGTCACGATCTCGCCGAGGTCCAACTCGTCTACGAGCGCAGCGACGCGTGCGCTGTCCGACCCGGCGGGGCCGATGATCCGCGCCGAGAAATCGATGCCACGGTCGCGGAGGACTGCGCATGCCCTGATCAGGGTCGGGAAGCCCTTCTTGGGGACGAGACGGCCGACCGACAAGAGCACGGGCCTGCCGGCACGGGGAGCAGTTCGATCGGGAGGCGCGAACCGCTCTGTGTCGAGTCCGTGGTAGATCGTGCGGATCGCGGAACCGGGGCTCAAGCGCTCGAGGTGCCTGCGGTTGGCGTCGGTGCAGGTGACGACGAACTCGGCAGCTTCGATCTTGACCCTCAGCAGTCCGCCCGGGTTGAGCTTCGGGAGATAGATGTCCTTGGCGTGGGCGGTGAAGCTGAACGGGATTCCGGTGATGTGGCCGGCGAAGAACGCCATCGTGGTTGAGCCGTGACAGAAGTGTGCATGGAGGTGGCGCACGTCCGGGTGATCGACCAGGTCCGCGGCGATGTGTCCGGCGCGCAGGAAGTCCTTGATCGCCGTTCGCTTCAGCGAGGGCGCCCTGTCGAGGTGGAAACGCAGACCGAGTCCGAGCAAGGCGTACTGGAGCGCCTGGAGGTAACGGCCGGGGCGGCGCCGCAGGAGCTTCCGGTGCGACGCGAGGTAGCGGGGCAGGTTGATGCGGAGCCAGGTGCCGAAGGACACGTCTTCCGATGCTGCGTCTTCGCCGAGGAACCTCACCGGCGCCGCGATCCGATCGACGACCCCTTGCCGCTTGCCTTCCGTTTCCTTCTTCAACGAGTAGATGCGGAGCGGGATCCCCATCTGCTCCAGCAGGTGGATCTCGTTGAGGATGAACGTCTCTGACAGGCGGGGATACCCCTTCACGATGAACGCGACCTCGGGGGGCCCGGATCGAGCGGCCTTCATCGGCGCACCGCCTCGAGCGCGTAACGTGATTCGAGGAGGACCCTGAGCTGCTCCGTGCAAGCTCCCAGCGAGTGGCGCTGCTCCACGAGGCCGCGCCCGGCGTCTCCCAGCCTGCGGCGCAGCGACCCGTCGGCCGAGAGGGCGAGGATTGCGTCCGCCAGGGCGTTCGCATCACCCGGCGGGACGAGCAGCCCGGTGTCGTCTTCACGAATCACCGCACCCACCGCGGCAACGCGGCTGGCGACGACTGGTCGGGCGGTAGCCAGAGCCTCGAGGATCACATTGGGGAGACCGTCGCGATCGCCGTGCCGGTCGATGATCGAGGGCACGACGACGGCGTCCGCCCACCGATAGGCGTCGGGGAGCTCGCGGTGGGTGAGGCTGCCCTCGAGCTGCACGTTGTCTTCCAGACCGAGCCGGGCGATGAGTCGGGTAAGGCGACCGTGCTCCGGTCCGTCGCCGATGATCCTGAGCCGGTAGTCGAGAGTTCCCACGAGACGGCTCGCGGCGTGGAGGAGGACGGGGAACCCCTTCTTCTCGACGAGACGGCCGACGGCGAGCAAGCGCATGCTCCCGGTGTGGTGTGCCACACGCGGGCCGGGGCTGAAGCGACCCAGATCCACCCCGTGCGGCACGAGGTCGACCGTCGCATCGTGGTGCTCGAGGGTCGCCGCCACATCGTGGTTGCATGCAACGACACAGCGCGCCGCCGCGGCTCGTTCGGCGAGGCTGCGGCGAGGGACCTTCCTCACGTCCCTGGCGTGAGCGCTGAACCCGAAGGGGACACCGAGCTGCTCCGCAGCCAGCATCGCCACCTCGGCGGGGGCGTGGGCGAAGTAACCGTGGACGGCGTCGACCCGCTCGCCGTCGAGGCGTTGCACGAGTGCTCGCGCCTGTGCGGCAGGTGTCCCCGGGGGCAGGACCTGCACGCGGGACGCCAGATCCTCGGCGGCAGGGTGGAGCCTCAGCCCGTCACCCGGCTTGGTGGCGAAGACGGCGGCAGCAGCGCCCTGGGCCGCGAGAGCCTGTACCTCGTGGAGCGCAAAGGTCTCCGAGCGCCGCGGGAAGCCGCTGAGCACGATCACGAAGCGGCCGGAAGCCATGAGGCCCTCTCCGTGAGCAGTGAGCGAACTCTGCCGCGGATGGTCGACAGGCCGTCGAGGTCGATGCTCGACACCGGCCTGGACCCGGGTTCGAGCTGAGCGAGGACCTTCGACATGAGCCGCCGCGGCGTGAGCTCCGAGGGCTCGACGAGGTCGAATCTGCCCATCTCGTGGAGGCGTCTGGCCCGGATGAGCTGCTCCTGAACCGGCTCCGAGCGGGGAACCAGCACCGCCCTGTGGCCGAACGAGAGCAACTCACAGACCGTGTTGTATCCGGCCATCGCCACGACCAGGTCGGCGGCTGCGTAATGCCGGGTGAGGTCGGCTACGAAGTCGTGAAACTCCACGTTCTCCAGCCGTCCGTACCGGGCGATGAGAGCATCCCGTTTCACGTCTGCGAGCTGGGGCCCGAACACGACGGTCGTGCGCAGCTCGTGGCGATCGGGGAGCCGGCGCAGGCCCTCGAGGTAGGTGTGGATCATTTGCTCGCCGTCCTCGCCACCGCCCGTCGTGACGAGGACCCTGGGGATGGGACCCCGCGGTGTCCTGGGGGCGACGGGCCGTCTCAGGTAGCCGGTGTACGTCGTGCGGTCGGCGGCCGATGCCGGGTACCCGTAGTTGCCGAGGTGGTCGAACACATCGCTGGTGCCGTAGATCCAGACTTCGTCGTAGTGGCGATCGATGAGCTCGAAAGTGTTGGTCTCCTCGAGCAAGGGGCGAGTCCGTGTCGGATGGTCGAGGATGTCCCGCACCCCGAGGACCAGCCTCGTGCCGCGCTGCCGCAGCGTGGTGAGCGTGTCGAGGAGCTCCTCGTCGATCCCGGCGGGCCGTTTGTCGACGATCATGAGATCGGGGGAGAAGGCCTCGGCGGCGCGTTGGAGGATGGAGCGCCGCATCGCTCTCACCTCGGCCGACCACTGCGACAGGAAGCG
>JBHHXA010000154.1:0-5998 GCA_046756805.1 Acidimicrobiia bacterium | reverse complement strand
GCCACAGGACCCAGTCGCCGAACCTGGTGAACAGCGTCCTGGCACCTGTTCGGAACGTGACCCTGCCGACGACCAGCGCCTCGGTGAAGATCTCGGTCCGCTCTCCGACCGTCCCGGCCGCGGTGATGAACGCAGACTTCCCCGTGATGGCGGCGTGCACGAGATCCTGCCCGACGGCAGCCGCGTTCACCCTGGTGAGAGCGATGAGCTGGTCGCTCGGCAGTCCAGAGCGGGTGCCGTAGCTGCTCTCGTTGGTGGCGACAATCATCAGCTCTGCTCCGGCTTGCGCTTCCGAGCGGACGAGGCGGGAGAACGCCCCCTCGAAGGAGATCACTGAGCCCACCGTGCCGCGCGGTGTGGGAAAGACCGTCGCCTCGCTCCCGCGAACCATGTCGCGAGGGACCCGGTCCAGGTCGGGAATGAAGTCCAGGAGATCCCGGAATGGGACGAACTCGCCAAACGGGACGGGATGACGCTTCCAGTACTCGCCGACGAACTCACCGGTCGGGGCGTACATGCGATTCACGTTGAGAAACTCGCCCTCGGGAAGTCCGGCGCGCCGGGTACCCGAAACCAGGAGATAGGCCCCGATCCGGCTGGCCTCGGCCGAGAGCGCGGCCTCCACCTCGTCGTTACCTACGGGCTCGAACGGCGTCGCCGTTGCGTTCTCCGGCCACACGACCAGATCGACCTCAGCCTCGTCGATCGTCCTCGTGAGGGCGAGGTGGCTCTCGTAGATGCGCTGGTTCTCGTTCTGGCAGCGAGCCGCCGGACAGGGAGAGTTGCCCTGCACGATGGCTACGGCCATCGAGTCGCCACCCGGCCCCGGAGGGAAGAGACCTCCGGCGATGGCGAGGAGCACGATGACGACACCGGAATCCATGACGAGACGCCAGTTGGCTCGGTCCTCGAGCGTGAGCACAGACGCGACGGCGAACGCGACCGCCAGAACCGACCAGCCGCTGGGACCCACCCACTGCACCGACCCGATGAAGCCGGGCGTGCCTCCGGCGGCATACCCCAGCAGCCCCCAGGGAAAGCCCCCGAAGGGCACGGTCGCTCTCGCCAGCTCCCACAGGGCCCACACGCCCACCGTCAGGAGCAGGAACCGGGTCGGGGGCCACTCCCTGAACAGCCAAATCACCAGGCCGAGCAGCGCCGAGGTGATACCGAGCCACAGCGTCAGCGGAATCCACGCGACGGCCCCGAGGACGAGCACCCAGTTGAGCATCAGCCCGAAGAAGACGACACCGAAGAGGAATCCGGCGCCGATCGCTCCCCCGGCCCGTTCTATTCGCCGCAATCCCCACACCAGGGGAGCCGGAGCCACGAACGCGAGAGGCCCCCACTCCAGGGGAGGGAAGGCCGCCCACATGAGCAGACCGCCTGTGACGGATGCGAGGTACGGGGCCATCGAATGAGCGAGGTTAGCCCTCTGCGTCGGCCGGGCCTCTGTGGGGGAGCCGGGGAGCGAGCCGCTACGAGAGGAGGTCGAGGGCGCCCAGGCCGTGGAGGATGACCGAGAACCCGGCCATCGCCGCAAAAGCCCGCACCGCTCGCGGCCGGCTCGCCACCCATTCCCGGTATGCGAGGAACAGCAGAGGAGCCGCCGCGGTCAAGGCCTCCAGCGGGTAGCGGTACGTGAAGAAGCCTGCACCGCCGGAGAAGCGGTTGGCCTTGTACTGGAGTAGCAGATAGAGGACACCACCCAGACTGGCGCCGCGAACCCATGCCGGCGCGGCCTTCCACCCGGCGCGGATGCCGGGGAGGAGCACCAGGAGGAACGGCGACCAGATCAGAAACCCCCGGGTCGCGGAGAACACGCCGAGGAAGACGTTCTTTGCGTATCCGACGACATCGAGGCTGCGTGCCTGGTCCTGGAACGAGGTGCCGTATCCGGCGCTCACCGAGGTGTCCCCGAACACCATCGAGTTGTAGATCAGGAACAGCAAAAGGCCGATCGCGGCCCCGACCCCGGTGAGGAACACGGGTCTGATCGTTCTGTGACGCACCGAGCGATAGATGCCGGACGCCGCGGCGACCAGAGCGGTCGGTGGCCGCGTCAGGATCGCGGCTCCGAACGCGAGACCGGGAGCGAGCGAACCACGAGACGACAGGACGACACCGAGGGCGATCCACGCCATCGCGGGCCCGTGCTGCCACAGCTGGTCGGATGCGACGGACCACGCCGAGGTGCCTAGTCCCGCAATGAACGCACCTGCGATCGCCGTTGAAGCGGAGCCGCCGACACGTCGGAACGCGACGCCGAGGAGGCCGATGGCGGGTGCCACGGCGAGCGCCGCCGCCACCGCAGCGGGGCCGAGAGGTGGCATGAGGACCTCGACCGGGGCGACGTCGGGGCGGTTCGTGCCCCGGACGGTCACGGTTTCGGCATCCCCGGGCCACACCGCATAGAGGGGAGCGGCGATGAGGGCGGCCCCGGGCGGATACTGGCTGGCCGCGGTCTCACGCGCCGGGACGACCCAGGCGATGTTGCGGTAGTAGTCGGGTCCGGTCAGGTCTTCGTGCTCATCGAGCAGAAAGGAGCCCTTGGTCCCCAGATTCCACGCCGGCAGCACGTTTGAGAACGCATCGACGTGGTACGGCCGCGACCAGGTCGCCGTCGCGAGGAAGAGGGCTACGAGCGGCAGGGCGACGACCATGAACAGCCGCCGGTCCGTGATGCCGTCGAGCAGGGCCCGCATCGTGCCTTCCGCCGCGGCCCCTTCGCCCGGGTTGGTGTCCACGAGCTTGTTCACCCACCTTCCATCGGCGGACGATCTGGTGAGCTTTCGCATTCATCGGCGCCGCAGGGCGCTCCTCCTGAGAGGCGCCGCGATCGGCTCAGGATGCAGCACGCCTCTGCGTCGCTGCCGCATACACCGACTCCAGGTCCACAGCCGCTCTGTCCCAGTCTCCGAGGTCGGAGAAGGAACGGACTGCACCTCGTCCCAGGCGGTCGGCGTCACCCAGTGCCGCATCGAGCGCTCGGGCGAGTGCCGCCGCGGCACCCTCGGGGACGAGAAGACCGTTCTCGCCCTCCACGATGACGGCCGGCGCCATGCCCACCGGCGTCGTGACGACGGCCCTTCCGCTCGCGAGTGCCTCGACGAGCACCACGGGGCCGCTGTCGACGTCGTTGCCGTCGTGTCGCGACGGTATGGCGACGACGTCCGCGGCGGCATACCAATCCGCCAGAGCAGTTCTGTCGACGAAGCCGGGCAGCGTCACTCTTCCCGGCGCATGACGCTCCACCGCGGAGACGATGTCGCCCCGGAGCGGGCCATCGCCCACGAGCGCAAGACGAGCGTCGCGGCTTTCGACGAGGCCGAGAGCCGCGACGAGATCGAGGAATCCCTTCTTGGCAACGAAACGGCCCACTCCCAGAACGAGCGGCGCCGGGCCGAGACCGAGACGGGATCGCGCCTTGCTTCGATCCGTGACGTCGAAGAGAGCCGAGTTCGCACCGTGCAGCACGACGGTCGATCGCAGGCCTGCATCGGCGTCGATCTCAGCGACACGCTCGAGCATCTCCGGCGACGCCGCCACCACAGCGTCCGCCCTTCGCAGGGCGAGGCGCGCCAGCCGGCGAGCCACTCCGGACTCGAACGCCAACCGGACGTCGGCGCCGTGGACGGAGATCACCACCGGCAGCGTGCGAGGCAGGATGCTCGCGATCGCTCCCTGCGGCACGACCCAATGGAGGTGCACGGCGTCTGGTCGCCAGCGACGGACCGTCGACCGGGTCCTGGCGGCCAGCGAAGCCAGAGCAGCAGGTGCCACGATGCGAGCAGACGCCGTTGGTGCGCCTCCGTGGCCCAGACTGCGGCCGTACCCGAAGACCTGGAGACGCCGCGGCGCATAGGGGGCGGCGGCCACGTCCACTCCGAGCCTGGCGCCCGTGACGAGACCGGGCACCGCCGGCACGACCACTTTGACGTCGTGGCCACGCAACGCCAGCGCAGACAGCATCTCCTCCATGAAGGGTGCAGTCGAGTCCCCGGGACGGATCGGATAGGAGCTCGAGACGTGGAGGAGGCGCACCGCGAACCGGCCTACCCGTCACCGCTGCCGGCACCGGGGTCGCCGCGGCGTCGACGGGGCCGCAGCCGTCCCAGAGCCCACGTGGCGTGGTAGCGGGCGACGTTGAGCCAGACCCCGACCGGGGCGAGTGCCCGGATCGGGTAGTGGCGGCGGAAGAACGACACCAGCGAAGGCACGTTGCGGTGCGATCTCGGGTTCTGGAGCGTGGCCCGGAACTCGGACCAGGACAGGGTGGCGGGAGAGGTCGCCACAGAGGTGCGAGACTCGTCGACGAACACGTCTGCGTCACCCGCCGCCCAGAGAGGCACGCCTGCCTTCCGGCACCGCAGGTAGAAGTCGTGGTCGGCGAGATAATGCGGGAGGTCCTCCTCGGCGAGCAGGCCGACCCTGTCGAACACGTCGACGGGAACGAGCACTCCTCTTCCCCCGCAGATCATCTTTGCCGGAGACGGCACCGTCGCAGGGATCTTGCGTTTCACGAACAGGGTCGGGAAGCCGAGAGCGACCAGCGGTACGGCGCTGACACACAGGACCCGCCCTGTGTGCGCCACCCGCTGCACCGGTGCGATCACACCCGGGGTGCGCTCCGCATGGCCGACGAGCGTGGCCAGGGCGGCGGGCGCCAGCTCACAGTCGTTGTTGAGCAGCACAACCGCTGCGGCGCCGCTGTCCAGGGCCCAGCGGATACCCACGTTGGTCGCACCCGTCCACCACAGGCTCTCCGATTCGCGGAGGTGCACGACGTCCGGGAAGCGCGCGGGAAGAATATCCGCTGTGGCGTCCGTCGATCCATGGTCGACGACGACCGTGGTGAACTCCCGGTACTCACTGGCCTCGAGCGCGCGTAGACACCGCTCGGTGGATTCCCAGCCGTTGAAGACGGGGATCACGATGCACATGCCTGCCATGGCCACTCCGGCTCGGTGGGTTCATCATCGTCGCTCGCCGCCACCTCCCTGAGGACCGGCCGTACACTTCCAGCGGCGCGGGCGCCCCGCCGTCGACCCGCCCCGCCGGGAACCGATGCGCATCGTCTTGCTGTGCAAGCGTCACTACACGAACCAGGATCTCATTTCGAACCGCTTCGGGCGGCTCTACCACCTGCCCATTCAGCTCGGCGAGTGCGGCCATGAAGGCCTCGTGGTCGCGGCCGACTACTTGCGGGGCGATCCGCTCGAGATCGAGCACGAGGGCGTGCGGTTTCGGTCCATACCCGCATCGGCGATCGGATTCTCCCGCTACGTGGCGGCCGTCGAGCGCATCACGAGGCGTTTCAAGCCCGATGTGATGATCGCCAGCAGCGACATCCCATTCGGCTGGCTCGGCGCACGCACCGGCCGACGGAGAGGTGTGCCGTTCGTCTACGACCTGTACGACAACTACGAGGCGTTCTCCTCGGCGAAGATCCCGGGCATGCGTGCCGCCCATCGCAAGGCACTGCGTGCGGCAGATCTCGTCACCTGCGTCGGCGCTCCGCTCGAGAAAGCCGTCGGGCCTCATGCGCGGCGCACGATGATCATCCCCAACGGGGTCGACATTGAGCTCTTCCGCCCTATCGATCGCGCCGAGGCTCGCAGCAGCGCGAACGTCGACGGGGGACACGGGGTGATCGGCTACTTCGGATCGATGCAGCCCAACCACGACGTTGCCACGCTCATCGCCGCCGTCGCAGGGCTGCGAGAGGACGGCCTAGATCTGCGTTTGCTGCTCGCAGGGAAGGTGGTGGTCGACCTCGATCTGGACCGGCGGTGGATCGACAGCCGAGGCCTCGTCGCGCAAGCGCGCATCCCGGAGCTCATCAATGCGTGCGACGTCGCGGTCATCCCCTATCGCAGGGATCGGTGGTCGGACTTCACGAACGCGAACAAGCTGTTCGAGTACGCGGCATGCGAGGTTCCGATCGTGACGACCCGGGTCTCCGACTACGAGCGCCACGCTGCCAAACCGGAGGCGC
>JBHHXA010000153.1:0-6077 GCA_046756805.1 Acidimicrobiia bacterium | reverse complement strand
GAAGATGCTCGTGTTCCATCCCACGCGCAAGGTCATGCCGAAGATCCACGACACCACCGTGTGCACGGAGACCGCGATGGGCATGATGATCAGCATGAGCACGCCGATGGCCTTGGCCAGGGACTTCTTCTGCTCCTCGGCCCCCGTCCAATTCAGAGCAGCGGCTCGATAGAACCATTCCCGGACGACTCCGACCTTGCCCTTCAAGCGGTCCCTGAACAGGGCGAGGTCGGGAATCATCGGTGCGTAGAGGTATAGGACGCTGGCAGTCAAGTAGGTGGTGATGGCCATCACGTCCCACATGATCGGGGACTGCCATCTGCCGAACTGGTACACGTTGAGCAGACGCTCGGGTCGGCCCATGTCGACGATGACGAACGACGCTCCGGTGATCAACGCCACGGCCGTGATGAACTCCGCCATCCGCGTAACGGGCGCCCGCCATTTCGCATTCGAGGCTCGAAGAATCGCAGAGATGAGCGTCCCCGCGTGGCTGATACCGATGAAGAACACGAAGGCCGAGATGTAGAGGCCCCAGGAGATCCGATCGCGCATCGCCGTTTCGACGAGCCCGTTCCGCCACTGTCTCGTGTAGGCGAAGACGCCCCAGAGCACGACGGCGACGAGGAACCCGACCCACAGCTTGTAGGCGGGTGTCGTCCGCATCAGCGGCTGGACGGTCTTTGCGACGAGGCGTTCCCGCCACCGGGTCATCGACTCCACGTCACCGCCCCTTTCGCTCGCTCGACCCAGGGCCATTCGGTGTCGGCCCTTCCCGGGCTGAAGGGATCCCGGCCACGAGCTCACCGTGACCGGGGACGTAGAACACGCGTGGTTCGGTGCCGAGGTGCTCCTTGAGGCGGTAAGCATCCGTTTCGCTGAGGAGACGCGACACCTGTCGGACGCCCTTGCCGTTGGTGGCGACGTCCTCTTCGAGATCTCCGTAGTAGATGGCGTCGTTGGGACAGGCCTGGACGCAGAACGGAAGCGTCCCCGCCCTTGCCATGTCCGGGCAGAAGTCGCACTTCATGACCGTTCCCCGCTGCGCCGGCACCTGATGGTCGGGCGAGTAGTCGGCGAGCAGGGCCTCGGGCGGCACCGGCGGATCGCCCCAGTTGAAGAATCGCCGGTCGTAGGGGCACGCAGCCATGCAGATTCTGCACCCGATGCAACGCTCCTGATCGATGAGCACCGTGCCCTCGGGTGTCGAGAACGTCGCGCCGACGGGACAGACGTTGACGCACGGAGGGTTCTGGCACTGCTGACAGGGGGTCGGTATGAATTGCGTGCCTCCCCCTGCGAGCTCGCCCTCGAACACCTGGATCCACTCCATCGGCTCGGGTGCGAAGTGGCCCTCGATACACGCCAGGGTGCATTGCGGTGCCGTGCCGTTTCCCTGGCAGCCGTCGCAGTAGCGAAGATCGATGATCATCGTCCACTGCCGGATGCGTTGCGCGACGTCGCTCGTTGCGCCACCGGTGACCGGTACGGCATCCGAGGGCCCGGCGCCGCCCACCACCCGGTCGATCAACCTCGGCGCCAGCGCAATGGGCGCCGCACCGAGCGCACCCAGTCCGAGCAACTTGAGCGTGGCCCTTCGCTGCAGGCCGCCAACGTCGATGGGCGCCGTGGTGACATCCTGCGGTGAGAGGTGGCGGCCAATTCTCCCCCGCTTATGCCCACGGCGGCGGTACAGCGCCATGCCACCGGCTGCCACCGCACAGATCGCGAGAGCGAGCCCGAGAAGCACGAGCGCACCGGGGGCCAGGCTTGTGACGCCTAACGTCGCAGCACCCACCGCAGCGCCTGCGAGGATCCATGATCGGGTGCGAGATTCGTCCCTGCGCTCGGATGGCATGTCCCAGATCCTCCGGGGTCAGACCATGCCCACGGGCACGGTCGGTTCATACGCTCAACGTACGTGGGACGCGGTGCCGCCAACACCGGCGGAGGGATCAAACCGGGCGTCGACTGGTAGCTGAACGCTCTACCTGAGCTGCAGACGCGAGACGATCGGATGCGCACCCGCTAGGGACTTGTTGCCCTACGAGACGAGACCGAGCCGGATGGCGACGGCTACTGCTTCAGACCGGCGCCGAACGCCGAGCGATGTGTAGATGCCGCGCAGTCGGGCTTTGACGGCCGCCTCGGACAGACCGATTGATTGGGCGAGTTGCCGATTGTCGAGGCCCTCGGCGAGCAGTTCGATGATGTTCCGATCCTCCAGGCTCAACGCACCGATCGCGACACGGGGCGACCGGTCGATCATCGCTTCGACCAGTGTGCTGGTGAGGTCGCCCTGGATGTAGGAGTGACCGTCGACGACCCGCCTCAGGGCCCGCAGCAACTCTTCTCGATCGACGCTCTTGAGGAGATAGCCCGATACTCCGAGCTCGATCGCACGCCGGATGTAGGCCGCGTCGTCGTGCATCGTCAGTACGACCACCTTCGCCTGAGGGAGCGCCTCCTGCATCCTCTCGAGGACGTCGAGGCCCCCGAGGCCCGGCATGCGAAGATCGAGCAGGATGACGTCTGCCGGTGTCGTCGCCAGCAGCTCGAGCAACGCGTTGCCGTCCTCGGCTTCGCCGACGATGTCGATGCTCTCGTCATGAGCGAGGATCAGCCGCAGACCCTCGCGAACGATCTTGTGGTCGTCGGCGATGATGACCCTCATCCGGCCTCCCTCGTGTCGTCGGCCGGCAGCCATGCCCGGAACCTGGTCCCGCCCGTCTTTGCTTGCTTGACCGTGAGCCCGCCACCGAGCGCTTCGAGGCGTTCCCGGTTCGTCGTGATACCGAGCCCTGAGTCACCCACGACCCCTACGCCGTCATCGATGACGTCGAGGTACACGAAGTCGCGGTGCCTGTGAACCCGGATCGTGACCCTCGTGGCGAGCGCGTGCTTTCTCACATTCGTGAGTGCCTCCTTGGCGGCCCGGTAGAGAGCGGCGCGGCATGCCGGCGGCAGCGCTACACCGTCCCCGGTCTCGACGGCAACGACGAGGTCGGTCTCGATCTCCGTAACGAGACCCAGCTCTCGCAGCGCTTCCAGCAGATCGATCTCGGCCTGGGGCTCTGAGCTGAGGGCGCGCAGCTCGCTCCGGAGCCGCTTGTCTGCCTCCCGCACCAGCGCCCCGACGCGCACCAGCTCCTTCTCGATCGACGTTCCAGGCTCGGCGTGGGCGGTGCAGTCCTGGATGCCGTAGTGGATCCGGTAGAGGGGCTGGCCGATGTCGTCGTGAAGCGCCCCGACGATCCGCATCCGTTCCTCATCCTGTGCCCGCACCAGATCACCGAACAAGCGCTCCACCTGCTGCCGACCCTTCGCCGATCGCCGAGCGTTGGCCAGGGTGAGCGAACCGACGAAGAGACCGAGCAGGCCGATACCGGTGAACAGGCTGAGCCAGACGTACCGCCGGATCCCGCTGATGGTCGCCTGGAGCGGTGTGGACAGCTCGTACACCTCGTAGACGGCGACCACGGCACCGCTGTCGTCCCTGACGGGGATGTAGAACTCGCGCAGCGGGCCGAGATCGGAGTCAGCCGTGGCGTCCTCCGGGGAGTCTCCCGGTGAGCCAAAGCGGACCTCGCCCCTGAACGCGGCAGCAACATCAGCCGAGGGCTCGAATCGGGTTCCAATGAGCTCGTGCGAGTCGCTGTAGGCCACAGTGCCGTCCCTGAACCAGATGTTGACCCGGACCGCCTCGTGGCCGAAGAGATGGTGCTCAACGGCGTGGTCCAGCGTCTCGAAATCCAGAGGCGAGCTGATGTCGGTCGGAATGAACCCGTCCTCCTGGAGAGCCGCTGCCAGGCGCGACAGCGTCTTCGCCTCCTCCTCGAGAATGAAGTGCTCGGCCTGGTGGGGGATGGCGACGGCCAGGATGATGGCGACGACGGCGCTCACCGTCAGGAAGATCATTGCGGACCTGCCCAGCACACCGAGCTCTGCCCACTCGATGCGCAGGATGCGCGTCAACCGGGAGCGATGGGATCGACGGTCGGCCATGTGCGTTCCCAACGTACGAGGCACAGCACGAAGCCGGCTAGAGGAACAGGTCACGGTGCGGCGGCGCCGATCGAACAGGCGACCCCACGGTCACATGGCTTCGGCTGCAGCCCTGCGAAGTGGTCCCGGCAATGCCACCAGCTCGATGAAGTGCTCCAACTGACGCAGCGTTCGAACCTCGTGGACACCGTCGCACAGCGGGCGGTACGTCGACATGACGGAGTCACCGGTGTCCCAATAGCGACGCGCCTCGGGGTTGAGCCAGAACAGTGCCCTGCTCTCGTACCGGATCTCCTCGAGGAGATCGCGTCGCGGGTCGCGGTAGTTGGTGCGGGCGTCCCCGGTGACGATCACCGTGCTCTTCGGCGTGATCACGTCCGGGAACCGTTCGCGGAACACCTCGAGCGCATGGCCGTAGTCGGAATGCCCGTCCTGCCAGACGAGATCGACGCTCGAAGCCATCTCGAGCAAGGCATCTCCGAAGTCGACCCCGGGGCCGAACAGCGAGGTCACGTCGTCGAGCCCGTCGATGAAGGCAAAGGCGCGCACCTTGGAGAACTGGCTGGAGATGGCGTAGGTGAGCTGGAGGGTGAAGCGGGCGAACGTCGCCATCGACCCCGACACGTCACACAGCAGCACCAGCTCCGGTTTGGACCGCCGCGGCGGTTTGAACTGCGGATAGAGCAGGACGCCGCCGTCGCTGAGTGATCTCCGGATGGTGCGTCTGGTGTCGAGACGCCCCTTGCGGCCCCTCCTCCTGCGCTGTGCGAGCCTCGTGGCGAGCTTGCGGGCAAGGGGCGTGACCACCTGTTCGATGCGGGCCAGTTCCTCGCGGGTGGCGTGCATGAGGTCGAGGTCTTCGACGAGCGGTGCCCGCAGGGTACGTGCCACGGCCTCGGGTCCCCGGTCGGCCACGAGCCTGCGGACGATCTCGGCCCGGACCTCCTGCCTGAGGGCGTCCATAAGAGCATCGACATCCTCGGCGGCGAGCCGGAGCGCAAGCGGGTCGTCGGCGTCGATGGTCCCCAACGCGTCGGCCAATCGGCCTGCGAGATCCTCCGCACCGAGCCTTCGCATCACCCGGTAGTAGTAGTACCGGCCCCCCACGGGTCGTCCCGGCTGGATACCGGACAGACGATCGACCGCCTCTCGAACGAGCCTTCGCAGCTCGTCGTGATCTCCTGCGAGAAGGGCCTCGAGCATGGCCTCCACGAGATCCTCGCCGCCGTCGCCGGGGGCCCCATCGAGGCCCGGCTGCTCTCCCGTTCCGGGCTGATCGGTCTCCAACGCCGGACCGATCCCGAAGAAGACGTCGAACGCCACGTCGAAAGCCGAGAGATGGCGGGCGTTCTTGACCAGCGTCGATGCCAGAGCAGCTCGCAGGCCGTCCCGGTCGGAGAGGTCAACGTGCTCGACCGCGCTCGCGGCGTCGATGGCCTCGACCATCGACACCGGAATCCCTACCGCTCGGAGCTCGTCGACGAAGGACGAAAGCGCTCCGATCATGTCAAGGAGCCGCGGCGTCCGTCAGCTTGAGCTCGCGACGCGCCTTGTCGATGTCGGTCTGGTATTTCAAGAGCACGTGGAGCGTCTCGGACGTGACCTGTGCGTCAACGTGGTCGATGCCGAGCGTGAGGAGCGTGCGCGCCCAATCGATCGTCTCGCTGACGGACGGCGCTTTGCGCAGAGCGAGATCCCTCGCGCTGCGGGCCACCCGGGCGATCTCCTCGGCAAGTCTCGCCGGCAGCTCGGGCACCCTGTTGAGAAGGATCTCCCGCTCCCGCTCCGGAGTCGGGTATCCGATATGAAGGAAGAGGCAGCGCCGCTTCAACGCCTCCGACAGCTCCCGGGTCGTGTTCGATGTCAGGATGACGGAGGGCTGCGACGTGGCCTCGATCGTCCCCAGCTCGGGAATCGTGATCTGGAAGGCGTCGAGGACCTCGAGAAGCAGCGCCTCGGTCTCGATCTCGACCCTGTCCACCTCGTCGATGAGCAGCACGACCGGCTCCTCGGACGTGATCGCCTCGAGAAGCGGCCGTGTGAGCAGGAAGTCATCCGTGAAGATGTCTCCC
>JBHHXA010000152.1:0-6098 GCA_046756805.1 Acidimicrobiia bacterium | reverse complement strand
GGCTCGGGCGCTGCCGTCGTCGGTGCCGCCGTCGCAGGTGCCGCGGTGGTAGGTGCTGCGGTCCCCGGTGCGGCCGTCGTGGGTGCCGTCGTCGTTGCCTGCGTGCCGGGCGCAGCGGTCGACGCCGTCGTGTCGTCGTCGTCGCCACACGCCGCGGCGATGAGAGCGAAGGCGACCACGAGGGCCGCCACCGTTCTCGGCTTGCTCCACTTCATCTGATAAGTCCTCCCTTGTGAGGCCGTGCGTGCCGTGTCTCTACGGCATTGCACCCGTCGGTGACGCGGTCGTCGTCGGTTTGCCGGTGTGTGCTCGATCGATCACTCGATGCCGTTCATGTGGAGCATGAGATGGCTCGACATGCCCCCGTCCGGTGTGAGATTGTTTCCGCGGAACCAGGCTGCGGCATCGGAGAGCAGGAAGGCGACGACGGGGGCCACATCCGTCGGATGTCCCGGCCGATCCATCACGCGCATGTCTTCTTCCGCACGGTCGCCGAGGGTCTCGATGAAGTCCTGAAGGATCGGGGTGTCGACCGGACCCGGGCTGACGGCGTTCATCCGGATGCCTCGGTCACGCCACGTCCACCGGTTTCGCATCGTCCAGACGACGAGCGCCTCTTTCGAGAAGAAATAGCTTCGTCCGCCCTCGTCCATGCGGTGTCGCTCGACAAACGTCTTGATGTCGGCCCAGTCCACGGTCTCGAATTCCTCGATCTGGTCGACAGCTGCGGGCCAACCAATGCCGGCGAGTGAGGCGATGTTCACGATCGACGCGCCGTCTGCGAGCTTGGGAACCATCTTCACCGTGAACTGCTGAAGCCCCTTGAGGTTGACTTTCAGCACCTGTTCGGCAGGAGCCGTCGGTGGCAGCCCCGCGATGTTCGCCAGTCCGTCCGCACCGGCGGGGAGTTCTTCGATGAGGGCATCGATGAGCGACCGATCCGAGAGATCCGGTCTTGAAGAACTCGTCGACCTCTTCGCTGGGGTTACGGTCGATGCCGACGACGAAGGCCCCTTGTCTCCTGAGCTCGGCGGCGGTTTCCCGTCCGATCCCCGATGCGACTCCCGTGACGATGATGGTCTTGCCGGTGAGCGACATCCCCGCGCCCTCCTCCGTGAAGCCAAGCCCAGCGGGCTCTGAGTAGAATACGCTTCTCGTTTTCGCCAGGCAACGAGAGTTTATGTCTTGTTTTACCGACTTAACGAGACAAACTGTCTTGTTTTTGACAGAGATTGGACCAAGCTGTCCTGATCACGGCACAGTCAGGTAGGGTCGATCGCCGCCGGGAGGGAAGTCGATGACGGCTGAAGCCGCCACCGCGGATGGTGCAGAGAAGCAGCTCAGGGGCGACGCCGCGACGGATGCGATCCTCCAGGCGACGCACGACCTCATCGTCGAGGACGGCTACGCCAAGCTCACGATCGAGAAGGTCGCCTCTCGCGCCGGCGTTGCGAGAGCCACGATCTATCGGCGGTGGACGGGGAAGCAGGCGCTGGTGGTAGATGCCGCACGGCTCGGTCTACGGGTTCTCGAGATTCCCGACATGGGGAGCTTCCGCGAGGAGATCCGTATGTACATGATGGCCAGGCTGTCGTGGTTCGACAACGACGAGAGCACCCGAGCGACGGCCGCGAGCCTGGCCGCCGTCGGCGAGGATCCGTCGGTCGATGCGGCGTTCGGCGCTCGAACCGAGGTGCTCATCCAGCCCGTTGTCGATGCGGTGCGTCGAGCCAGGGAACGTGGCGAGATCCGCCGCGAGGTCGGCATCGAAGCGATCAAAGCGATCGTCCCGGGACCGCTCACCTTCACGGCGAACTACCTGCGGAAGAAGCCCGATCTGGCGCTGGTCGATGCGATCGTCGACATCATCTACCGCGGTGTCGTGACCGGCGACTGAACCGCCGCGACCGGTCGGAGCACCCGCCGCGCTGGATCTCGGATGCGGACACCTTGCGGAGCAGCTTCGCCAGCTCGTTCTTCTCGGGGCGAGTCAACGCGGAGAAGAAAAGCTCGTCGGTCTCGAACAGCGCACGCTCTATCTCTATCTGCGTGTCGCCAAGTGCTCTCGGGGATGGAGACCGAGACCCGGGCTGCGTTGCACCTCGTCGTCCATCTGGTGGGGATGCACGGCAAGGAGGAGGCGGGCACCGCCTCTGCTGCGGAGCGCGCCATGCTCAGGCTGCTCATGCCGCTCGCCAAGCTCTACACGGCGAAGCAAGCAATCGCAGTGGTCGCCGAGGGCATCGAGGCGTTCGGTGGCGCAGGGTTCATCGAGGACACGGGCCTGCCACGGCATCTACCCGATGCGCTCGCCCTTGCCATCTGGGAAGGCGCCACGAGTGTCCTCGCGCTCGATTCGTTGCGGGCCATTGTCAAGGAGGGCGCACTCGAACCCCTCCTCGCCGACGTGCGCGATCGACTCCAGGGTGTCACCTTCCATGCGCTCAGCCGACCGGCGGCGAAGGTGCGACAGGCTGCCCTCGACACGCATACGTTCGTGGACAAGGTCCTGAGCGGCGATCACGAGGAGGCCGAAGCCGTCGGCCGGGAGATTGCATACTCGCAGACCGCAATCACGATCGCTTCCCTGATGCTCGAGCACGCCGATCGGGCGACCGGAACGGGTGGCGGTCCGACGGCCGCGGCTGCCGCTCGGCGCTGGTGCGAGAAGTCTCTCACCCCCGACCCCAGCGCGGCCTTGACGACCGTGAGGATTCGAGGCTCCTCGCCGAAGCGCACTAGACCGGGGGCTCGGGAACGCGCGTCTACGACCGTCGAGAGACGTCCTCTGCGAGCGAAGGGTTTCTGTCGCTGTCGGGTGATAGCTTGCTGGCCTGGAGGACTCGGGGCAGGTGGGTCGTGAGGGCGGTCGGAATGAGGGGACGTGAGGACCGGGGTCGGCCGGGGACGCTGACCGCGGGCGCGGCCTCGCACACGTCGCGCTCGCCGGAAGGGCGCAGGTCGGAGTGACGCTGCTGATCCACGTCGGATCGCACCCGGATGAGCTCGTCGGGCGGCTGTGCGACATGCTGGCGGCGCCCCCCGACGATCCGTTGCAGCGAGAGCTGGTAGCGGTACCCACGCGCGGGATCGAGCGTTGGCTCACGCAGCGCATCGCCTCGGGTCTCGGCCGGCGCGGGCTCGGCGACGGGATCTGCGCCAACGTCGAGTTTGTCTCTCCGCGGCGGCTCGTACGGGAGGTGCTGACGGCGGTGCCCGAGCTCGAGGCCTCCGCCTCCGCTTGGGGCTCCGCTGCTCTGGCTCGCAGCCTGACGTCCGTGCTCGACGCACACCGCAACCAGCCCTGGATGTGGCTCCTCGATCGGTATCTGGACGCGGCAGACGCCGCGATGCCGACGGGCACCGACCAGCGGTGGCGCGCCGCCCGCAAGATCGCGGGCCTGTTCGGCCGATACGCACGGCGCCGGCCCGGCATGGTCAGGCGCTGGGCTGCCGGTTCCGACGTCGGGCCCCGGGACGAGCCGATGCTGCCGGCTGAGCAATGGCAGCCCGCGCTGTGGCGGCTTGTCAGGCAGGACATCGGCCTGCCCGGTCTCCCTGAGCTGCTACCCGGTGGGCTCGCTCCCATCCGTGACGGGACGGTCGAGCTGGGCCTCCCGCAGCGCCTGTCGGTGTATGGGCTCACCGCGGCAGATCCGATGGATCTCGACGTCTTCCAGGCGGTTGCCGCCCGGGCGGACGTCCATCTCTATCTCCTGCACCCCTCGCCCTCGCTGTGGAACGAAACGAGAGAGGTCATCCCACGCTTGTCGGATGGCGGGACCCTGCCGTGGAGAGTGGACGATCCCTCGCGCACCCTCGCTCGGCACCCGTTGCTGCGTTCCTGGGCGCAGGAGAGCCGCGAGCTCCAGCTCTCACTCGTCGGCAGGGATCTCGAGATCGGGCCGGCTGCGGCTCCGGAGCAGGGACCCGAGCCCGGGACGTTGCTCGGCATGGTGCAGCACGAGGTCCGGGCCAACGCGCCGGACCGGCAGGTCGCGGCTGCAGATGCCGAATCGCTCAGCGCCGATCGGTCGATGCAGATCCACGTGTGCCATGGCGCCAAGCGTCAGGTCGAGGTGATGAGGGATGCAATCCTCCATGCCCTGGCGGATGACCGAACGCTAGAACCGCGCGACATCGTCATCATGACCCCCGACCTCGGGGTGTTCGCACCGCTGCTCGAGGCTGCGTTCCCGGAGCGGATCCGGTCCGAGAGCGCTGATGCCGCAGACGCGGACCTGCCCGACGCTGCGGACGGTCTTCCCGACCTGCGGGTCCGCATCGCCGATCGGGCACCGGCGGTCACCAATCCGCTGGTCCGCTTTGTTGCGATGGTGCTGGAGATCGCGAGATCACGGCTCGAGGCGGCGGCGGTGCGAGAGCTGGTGGACCTGCCCGTCGTTCAGCAGCGCTTCGGCTACGACGACGAAACGGCCGCCGCCATAGGCGCCGTCATCGCAGACACCAACATCCGCTGGGGCCTCGACGCTGCGCACAGAGCCGCGTGGGCAGCCGGGGCCTTCGACGACCACACCTGGGGCCGTGGTCTCGATCGTGCCCTCGTTGGCGCCTTCTACGCAGACAGCACGGTCCGCGACATCGCCACGATCGCTCCACTGGACGGTGTCGAAGGACAGGATGCGCGACCGGTCGGGCTGCTCGCCCAGATCCTCGATCGCATCGTTGCCGTGCGCGCCCTCCTCGGCGAGGATCGCGCCCACTCTGAATGGGGCCCTGCGATCGCCGCCGCGGTACGGCTGCTCGCCGCCCCCGCGTGGGGTGAGGAGTGGCAGTGGGGTCAGCTCGACCGGCTTCTCGATGAGAGCTTCCCGACCCCGACGGCGGCCGTACTCGACCCCGAGATCAGCCTCGCCGAGGCAACGCTCGTCGTTGCCGGGTGGGTACAAGACGTCCCGAGCCCACTGCACTTCCGTACGGGTGACATCACGGTCTGCACCCTCGTACCGATGCGGTCGGTGCCCTACCGCGTGGTCTGTCTGCTGGGGATGGACGACGAGCGCTTTCCACGATCCAGCAGGGACGACGGAGACGACCTGCTGCTGGGTCATGAGCTCGTCGGCGATGCGGACCGTGGCGCCGAGGACCGCCAGCTCCTGCTCGACGCTCTCATGGCTGCAGGCGACCGGCTGATGATCACCTACTCCGGCCGCGACGAGCTCATGAATGCGGTCTACCCACCCGCCGTGCCGATCGCGGAGCTCGAGGACGTGATCATCTCGATGGTCGGTGCCGATGGTCTCGAGCGGATCGTTACCCATCACCCGTTGCAGCCGTTCAGCGAGCTGAACTTCACGCCAGGACGTCTCGGCGTCCCGGGACCGTGGGGTTTCGATCCGATGCAGTTGGACGGAGCCGTCGCCGTCCAGGGACGAAGCGATGGGCCCGGGACCGCTCCGGCGTCGCTGGGACCGGGTGACGAGCCTCCGGACCTCCGGCTCGACGACCTGATCGCGTTTCTCGTCCACCCCGCCAGGCATTTCGTTCGCGCCAGGCTTGGTTTCACGATCCCTGAGACCGGGGAGATCTCGGACGACGCGCTGCCGGTGGACCTCGACGCTCTGGCCAAATGGGGTCTCACCGATCGTCTCCTCACCGGGCTGCTCGACGGGCGCGGGGTGGAGGAGCTCGTCGCCCACGAACGTGGCGGCGACGCTCTGCCGCCCGGCTGGTTGGGCGCAGACGATCTCGAGGAGGCCACCCGGCGCGCCGAGGATCTGCGCACGGCGGCGGACGGCTACGACTACGACCGGGAGCGTCATGTCCAGATCGCCGGAACGGTGCTCGTCGGCGGTCTTGCCGTCGAGGGCTCGGTCCTCGCCGACACCGTCGCCAGCCGAATCGACGTGGTGACGCCTTCCCGTCTCAAGGGCAGGCAACGGCTCCGATCCTTCGTCCAGCTCCTGTTCCTCACCGCGCTCGACCCCGTGCCGCCATGGCACGCGTTGTTGATCGGCCGCCACCCGACCACACAGTCCCTTCGGGCGATCAGCATTCAGCAGCTCGGTGCGGACGACGCCGGCCGAAAGCGGGAAGCGGATCGGCTCCTAGCCGGGCTCATCGATCTGTACGTCGAG